>NZ_LT732553.1:1805576-1881944 GCF_900155625.1 Virgibacillus dakarensis | reverse complement strand
AAGATACCATCAAAAAGAGTAACAAGAAAATGCAAGGATTAATCAAAATTCAACTACAGCAGTGGATTGCAGGCTTGCCTAATTACATCAAGGTTTACCTGCCTATTTCAGCATGCGAAAGTTGAGTTTATAATTTTAACAAAGAATTTAACTATTACAAAATATATATAAAAGCAAGGATCAGATAACATAGGATCCTTGCTTGTAGCGCACTACTTATCAGCTTTAAATCTGAAAATATGCTTCCAATTCCTCTTTTGCCAAATAACTTCCAATGAAAAATGATCCAAAAATGGCATATTTCGCACTAACTTCATCAAAACGAGTATCATAAATTAATTTCTTGAATTTTAATACGTCATCACAGAATAAGGTAATTCCCCATTCATAATCATCAAATCCGATGGAACCAGTAATAATTCGTTTCACATCATCCGTGTAGGTTTTGCATGTTTCAATATGTTCAAACATCATGCGTCCGCGTTCCTCTTTTGATAGTGTGAACCAATTGTTAGTTTCGCCACGCAATTTGCTCATTGGATAGAAGCACATATATTCTGTTTTTGGAATTGTTGGGAATAATTTTGCCCGCATTGCCGGATCTTCATAAGGATCAGTCTGCCGTTTTGTGTAGCTGCTTTTCTCAATAATCGATACGTAGGAATAGGCAGGCTGCGTATAATGAGCAAGTGCCGATTTATTAAATTCATTTTCCAGCTTGTTTAAATCCTTCATTGTTGGTCTTAGCAGCATAAACATAATATCTGCTTTCTGACCAACGATCGAGTAGATGACATGGCTTCCTTGCTTGTTTTCCTCAATGTTTTGCCAGTTGCTTAGCAGCTTGTTGAATTCATCGAGTGCCGCGTTCCGATCTGTTTCAGAAGCCTGCTGCCATTTCTCCCAGTTGATCGTTCTGAAATCGTGTAACGCATGCCATCCATCAAAGGTTTCAACCGTTTTTGCCATTTGAATCACTCCTAAACTAAGATAAAAATCTCTATCCAGTTTGATGATAATGGTAATCGGTTGTGTGTACCGTGATATTTATCACAAGGAAGTCGTTAAAATGTGAAAAATATGTGATTGTAAATTGAAGTGTTTACTTTTTTGCCGGCTGATATTTGCCTGGGATAGCTCTCATTGTTATTGCCAGACGGTTCCAGCTGTTTATTGCATTAATGGCATATACTAGATCAACGAAATCCTTTTCATTAAAATGCTTCCTAACAGCATGATAAAGTTCATCGGAAACCGGGTTCACAGAAATTTGGGTAATTGCCTCTGCAAGAGCTAATGCTGCACGTTCTTGCTCTGTATAAAAATCTGTTTCCCTCCAGGCGTTTAGGGCGTATAAACGTTGCTCAGTTTCTCCGTTTGCCCGTGCGTCCTTCGTGTGCATGTCCAAACAGAATGCGCAGCCATTAATTTGTGAGGCGCGTGTTTTGACAAGTTCCAATAATGTAGCATCAAGGTTGGTGGACTTTATATATTTCTCGAATTCCATCATGATTTTTGCTGCATCTGGTGCAATAGCATAGTAATTTAAACGAGCTTGCATTTTGATCCCTCCAAATTTACTTTTTCTACATTTAAATTGTAAATCTTTTGCAGACCTAAAACACAATAAATTCTCAAAAAAAGACGTGTCAATCAGAGGACACGTCTAATGCGATTTAGCTCATTCCAAAAGTTCCTAGTTTTTGGCTGTCTTGATTATTTTTACTATTATTGTTGTTTCCGCTGTTACCTGTATTCCCGCTCATGTTTCCACTCGCATTCATCATTCCGCCACTGGACATATTTCCACCGGCACCCATTTGCGAAACAAACGGGACCATTTTTTCCATCGTTTGACCTAATCCCTGATTATTTTTGGTCATCGAATAAAAAGTTGCCGCTCCAACACCGACAGACGCGATTAATGGTATCCACATTCCATTCTTTTGCATTCAGTACCAGTCCCTCTCGTTTTGATAGTCCCCACATAATATTAGGATGGCATCTGACAATGGAGAAAATACAAGGAATGACATACCAGAAATGGGAATCAAACGTCCAGAGCAGTTTCCGTGGCTGCATTTATCCCAGCTAATCTGCCAGTAACAAGCGCCGAGGTAATATTATAGCCCCCAGTATATCCGTGAATATCCAATATTTCGCCGCAAAAATATAATCCATGCATTTTTTTCGACTGCATCGTATTTGGCACGATCTCTTTAATGGAAACACCTCCGCCAGTGACAAAAGCTTTTTCAAGTGGTAATGACCCATGAACGTTGAATGAAAAGTATTTTAAATCGTGAACAATCGAACGAATGGTTTCCTTTGCAATGTTTGCGCCTTTTTCCTCTTCACGTACTTTATTGCGCTTCAGGATAAATGTAAGGAAGCGTTCAGGAACAGCTCCTTTTAAATTGTTTTTGATTGACCGTTTTGGATTTTGTTTGATATTTTCCCATACTTTTTTTACTAATTGCTGTTCATTTTCATCTGGTAATACATCTAAAACCATTGGAACCTCCGCTTGTCCTTTCATAAGCTCTTTTACAACAAATTGGGAACAGCGCAATACCGCTGGTCCTGATATTCCGAAATGGGTAAACAGCATGTCCATTTGATGAGAGATGATCGGTTTTTGCTTTTTATTTAGTACGGTTAGTGATACATCCCTTAAAGACAAACCCTGTAGACGCTTATCCTTGATAAATTCCTCATTGGAGGTAAGGGCGACTTCTGTCGGGTACAATTTGGTAATCGTATGTCCGGCTTTCTTTGCCCATGCATACCCATCACCGGTTGATCCTGTGTGAGGTACAGCTTTTCCTCCTGCTGCGATAACGACTGATTTTGTGGTGATTTTCTCGTGATCCGATAGGATAATGGTATGGTCTTTATCAGAATAATCGATCGCGTTTACGGTTGTATTCATACGAATTTCAACATGAAGGTCATGTAATTTATTAATTAATGCATTAACCACAGTCTTCGCCGAATTCGAGGCAGGAAACATTCGTCCGTGATCTTCCTCTTTTAATTTTACCCCCATATTTTCAAAAAAATTGATGATATCATAGTTGTTAAAAATGGAAAAAGCACTATATAAAAACTTGCCATTTCCAGGTATATGCCTGATGACTTCATCTTGTGGCAGCCGGTTTGTGACATTGCAGCGACCACCACCAGAAATGGCGAGCTTTTTCCCTAATTTATTACCTTTTTCGATTAACATGGTTCTGGCACCATGCTCAGCCGCAGCGATCGAAGCCATTATTCCCGAAGGTCCTCCGCCAATTACAATTACATCATACATCAACGATTCTCATTCCTTTCCGCAACTAGCTTATCATTTTTTTATTGGAATGCCTATTTTTAATCTAACGGCATGATTAGCGGGGAGATTAACGTATTATTATAAATAGAAACGTTGCCCTACTTTTGGTTATCTGTGATAAAATAACGTAGGAAAGTAATTATGAGAAGACGCAGGTGAAATAATGTCGAATAATATCGTCAGAGGCACCATGTTACTTACGGGTGCAACATTTTTATCGAAAATTTTAGGAATGGTTTATGTTATTCCGTTTAATGAGCTTGTTGGGGAAACAGGGGGAACGTTATTTTCCTATGCTTACACACCATACAATATTTTAATTAGTATTTCGACAATAGGTGTACCTTTGGCTGTTTCAAAATTTGTATCCAAATACAATTCATTAGGTGATTATAATACAGGAATGCGTATGTTCCAAGCTGGTATTACATTAATGGTAGCGACAGGAATCCTGGCTTTTTTGGCTTTGTTTTTTAGTGCCGAGTTATTGGCTAAATATATGATTACAAGTGATGATGCAAAAACGATATCTGTTGCAGATGTAACGTTAGTAATCCGAATGGTTAGTTTTGCGTTACTCATTATCCCGGCAATGAGTATTGTCCGTGGCTTCTTTCAAGGCTATCAATCAATGGGGCCAACCGCTATTTCGCAGGTCGTTGAGCAAATTGTTCGCATTCTTTTCATACTTGGTGCCGCATTTATCATGCTAAAAGTGTTTGGCGGAACAATTACTGCAGCTGTTGGTCTTGCAACATTTTCAGCATTTGTCGGTGCCTTGGCTTCTTGTGTTGTTTTGTGGGTATATTGGAGAAGACGAAAGCCGAATATTGAGAAGCAACTACAGCAGCAGCGTTATTCACACGATATCCCAGCAAAGGATTTGTTTATTGAATTATTCCGTTATGCGGGACCGTTTGTACTTGTCGGTCTGGCTACTCCTTTGTATCAATTAGTTGATCAATTCACTTTCGAACGGGCGATGACTGCGATTGGTCAAAGAGATTGGGCAATACCGTATTCGGCGATTAATTTTTACGGTCATAAACTAATCATCATTCCGGTTACAATAGCGACAGGACTATCATTAGCTATTTTACCCGCTTTAACCAAAACTTTTACACAGAAAAATCGCTCATTATTGTATCAGCAAATCAACCAGGCATTGCAAATTGTACTTGTACTTGTCATCCCGGCTGCGGTGGGGCTTTTAATGTTATCAAATGTAGCTTATGGTTCCCTGTTTGGGTTAAAACATATTGATATTACAGGACCATTGTTAGGATGGTATGCACCTGTTTCGTTACTGTTTGCATTATTTACAGTATCATCATCCATTTTACAAGGGATAAACCAGCAGCGCTTTGCTGTTATTAGTTTGTCAGCAGGCTTGTTATTAAAAATACTTTTCAATATCCAATTGATTCATACATTTGGAGCTAAGGGTGCTATTTTTGGTACAGGGCTTGCAGTAGGAACTGCTGTAGTACTTAACATGTGGCGTATTTGTGTATCCATTCAGTTTCCACTAAAACAGCTCGTTAAACGAACCATGTTAATTGGTATCTTCACGATCATCATGGTTCTTGTCATCGTATTGACCAAGTTTATTTTCGGGATGTTTATTCCATACACGGAAGAAAGATGGGCTGCAATTCTGATGCTCATGATTGGAGTAACCTTCGGCGGCGGTGTCTACTTATTGTTTGGCTATTACTCCACATTGCTTGAACGAATCTTAGGTGATCGAATTCGGATTTTAGACCGGATTTTCCGAAGATAGGCTGATGCTTATGGTGAATTACAGCTTGATGATACGTTGGTTTTGAGAGAATATCGCCAGCCAGCGAAGACGAACCTACGTATTGCAGAGCTGTCAAAAAAAGGGCTGACATGAAGCTGTCAGCCATGGTTTTTCATTATAGAGGATGTTCAAAAAGTCACCAAATGATAAGCTGCGAATCGAGTCGCCCACTTCTTTTCCGCTCCTCATGTACTAACTTCCATAGGGGATCTTCTGCTAAAATCACCCACGACAATCGCCAACAGCAGAAGTCAGCACTTCCTGTGCAAGCCCGGTGCCGGGAGCTACGCCGCCTCGACCTTCAAGACCCAATTCGGCGACTTTTTGAACACGTACTTATATGTTGTTTCAAGAAATTTTTACTTTTTTGTTCGTGATTTTCCATTTGCCGCGAATCGGGCTGTTTACGAGACCATTGTAAACAAGTACATGCAAGTCCCGCTGCATTGTCCGGTCTGTCGTTCCAAATTCTTCGGCCAACTCAGTCGTCGTTACTGTGCCATTCTCTCTAATGTAAAGGTAGACAGCTTTGACCCTGGTCAGCATTCTAGATGTTGGTTGATTCAAAAAACCACTCCTTAATGTAATCATTAAACCTGTGGTGCTAGTGAACCTTAGACGTCACTATTATTTTACACCTATTTTCTTCAGGATTAAAGAGAAAATATTCAACATAATAGAAATAAACGCTTCATATTTCCCGCTTTTGGTTCGATTAAAAAGAAGAGAGGATATCAAAATGAATTCATTTCCGCATTATTTTATCGGTATACCGGTATCACAGCCGTTGCAAAATGCGCTATCCAGCTGGCAGGACGACTTAAAAAATCGGCTGCCATATAAACAATGGCCCAATAAGCATGATTTGCACATTACGTTAAAATTTTTAGGTCCTGTCGATGAAAGGAATATTCAGTCGATCAAAGAAATAGTAAAAAAACTGGAAGATTTCGAGGAGATTTTACTGGAAGTTGGCGGAATCGGTACGTTTGGTAATCCCAAACGCCCGCGTGTTCTTTGGGCGGGGGTAAAGAAAAACAGTGAATTAGCATCGTTACAAGCGAAAACGGAAACCTATATGGCAGCATGTGGCTTTCAGAAGGAACAGCGGGATTACCATCCGCATATTACCCTGGCAAAAAAGTGGGATGGTTCAGCCGATAAAGGAATCATCGCAAATGTTAAGGAAAAGTATCAAGCTAAAAAATACCAATTAATTGCTGGAGAAGTTGTGTTATATCAAATTTTTCCCAAGCAAACGCCAAAATATAAGGTTATTTCCAGTTATGGATTAAGGGGTGGAGCAGATGGCGCAGCTGATTAAGCTGAACGATTATATTTCTCGCTATGAATGGAATATGTATCGTTATCCAAGTCAGTTTACACGTTTAAAACAGGAAAATTGGAAAAAGCTGCATACGTTATGGGAGACGCAACAAAATAGTTTGCTGAGTATTGAGCAGGATAGGGAATTAGCAAAGTCTACCTTTTCAAAATGGAAAGCAATCTTAAAGCGGGAGCCGGTTGCAGAAGAGCCGGGAGAAACGGAGTTACCGAAGACGGAGCAGGAACTAAAGCAATATTTTCTGGATAAGCTCCTTCCGCTTCAATTGAAATGGGCCTCGTCAACCGTCACTGATTTATCGTTTATGGACCAAAGCTTCGGAGATGACGAAACGCTAAAATATTTTTTGCAGCGATTTCCAGACACGTATTTAGTCATGTACCATCCGATATTTACGATTAAAAAAGCACCAGTTGAGGGAGAAATCATATTTATTAGTCCGATCGGTATCGAGGTTATTTATGTACTGGAGGAAGATGATGCGACCAGAATTTATGCTTTGGAGGAACGGATGTGGATGGGTGAGTCTAATCGTAAACAGCGAAAAATAGTAAGTCCGCTGTTTGCTTTAAAACGTACGGAGCAAATTATTAAAAGTATATTAAAGAAGCAGGATATTGATTTTCCTGTGAAAAAGGTTGTCCTCTCCCGAACGAATCGGATAATCGCAGAATCAAAACCTTATCATACAAACATAATCGGTAAAAGGGAATATAATCAATGGTTTACGGAAAAGCGGAATTTGGTATCGCCGCTTAAAAACCGCCAATTAAAAGCTGCCGAAGCATTGCTCGCTTACTGTCAATCCGTCTCGGTTAAACGTCCGGAATGGGAAGAAGAGGAATCACCTGTATTTTCAATGGATAATGAGGGGTTGTAAATGTATCGATTTATTGTAAATCCGATTGCAGGAAGTGGCAGAGCGAAACGGATTTTTTCAAAAATAAAGAGAACGAAATTATATCAGCAAATTGATAGTGAATTCTTTCTAACAGAATATAGCGGCCATGCCGAAAGTATCGCCAGAAGCATCACAGAAGAACAGAAAAAGACAACATGTGTGATTGTAATTGGTGGTGACGGGACATTGCATGAGGTTATCAATGGTCTGTACCCTAAAGATCTTTCGATAGCTTTTATTCCTGGTGGTTCAGGTAACGATTTTGCCAAGGGTTGTAAAATAAAAGGGAGTTCTTTGGAAATTTTTGAACAGATTATCACCGAAAAAAATAGCAGTGCTTATTGGTTGGGGAGCTATCAGATTAATGGTAGCGACCGGCGGTTATTCGTTAACAGTATGGGATTTGGTTTTGATGCGGAAATTGCGGTTACTGCTAATAAATCGGGCTATAAAAAAATGTTTAATCTGTTTGGCATAGGGGCACTTAGTTATGTCTTCGCACTCGTGCAGATTCTGTTTCGCTTTCAGCCAAAGGACATTACATTGGAGATAAACGGCAAGCAGCGGTACATTCCGGAATGCTGGATGATTACAATTGCGAACCATCCGTACTATGGTGGTGGTATGAAAATAATTCCAGATGCAGAAATTCGGCCAGGTACTTTTCCTGTTCTCCTGATTCATTCAATTTCAAAGTGGAAAGTGTTGGCACTTTTTCTGACAGTATTTACTGGAAAACATGTGAATTTTAAGGAAGTTGCTGTACTAAATGCGAATCAATTAAAGATGGTTGCCGATTCAGAAGTCGCCTATCAGGTTGATGGACAAACAAGCCGTTGCCTGACATGTACGGTTTCCAAGCAAGTACAGCCGATAAGCATAAAAGGAGTAAAGCAACTAGATAAATTCGAACAAGCAAATTTGTGAAACTTTTAAAAACAGATTAAATTATCGATTAGCTGTTTAATATTTGTAATTTCTCCAATGTCGTTATAAAATACATAATTGGACTATAAAAATTTTACGTATAGAAGAGGATGTTCGACAAGTCAGAGTATCCCAGTGAACACGTACTTTTAATCATAGATTTGAGGAATGAATGGTGAATTGGCTAGAAGCTGTATTAGGAAAAGATTGGAATATTGCACCTGCAGGCGGGTTGACTGGTGATGCATACATCGCCGAGAATCAAAACAGACGACTATTCCTTAAACGAAACTCATCTCCATTTCTGGCAGTACTATCGGCTGAAGGGATTGTTCCAAAGCTCGTTTGGACAAGGCGGATGGAAAACGGTGATGTTATCACAGCACAGGAATGGATTGAAGGCAGAGAGCTGAAACCGGAAGAAATGCAGCATCCACGTGTAGCTGAATTGTTACGCAAGATTCACCATTCTTCTGAATTGCTTCATATGTTAATGCGGTTAGGAAAAAAGCCAGTAACACCTGATGAACGTTTGGCACACTTAAAAAGGCAACTATATGACAGTAGCCTCGTTCAAAAATATACCGAAGTGCAGGATGCTTTACACTATTTACAGCGATTATTACCAGCTACGAGGGAGCAAAAACAAGTTGTCTGTCATTGCGATCTTAACCATAACAATCTGCTGCTGACCAAAGCAGGAGAACTTTATTTAATTGACTGGGATAATGCTACGATAGCTGATCCCGTTATGGACTTTGGTTTGCTGCTTAAATGGTATATCCCAATTGAGGATTGGAACAAGTGGCTTGAAAAATATGGTGTTATTCGTGATCAGCAGCTGATTGAACGGATGTACTGGTATTTAATTTCCGATGCATTAAGTTTTTTGCTTTGGCATCATGAGCGGAACGAAACAAGGAAGGTACAGGAACGGCTAAATGATTTACGTGACTTGAATAAACATGTAAATGAAGCTATTCTAAATGAACATTATTGATGGCATTCATCCAGTTTACGATATTTTCCTTGTTTGTCGTTATATGTTCTGGTGAATTTTGAGCGATTTCACCTTGGCGGCCGTAATTATAAATTTCCGGCAAAAGTTGCAGAAGCTGTTCATCGGTGATGCTGTTTTTGGCCATCATTGCCTGAACCAGCCGTTTTATTTGCTGGTATTCTGCAATTTCACCTGTGCAATCTTCGGTATGTTCACTCAATATATCATGTAATAGCATTAATTGATCATGAATGGTTAACGTCATTTAAATCACCTCACTTCTGTATTATTAGCATTTATTAGTAATCTATGCTTGACATAAATTGGTGGTTTTTAAAAAAGAGAGGTATAGAAATAATGCGTCAACGTCACAAACCATGGGCTGATGATTTTCTGACAGCCAACAGCCAGCTTGTGATTCCAGAACCAGGTAAATACAGGGGCCACTGGCAGTCTGTTTTCGGAAATGAGAACCCGATCCATTTGGAAATTGGTACTGGTAAAGGACAATTTTTAGCTGGTATGGCAAAACAATATCCAGATGTGAATTTTATTGGAATAGAAATAAGTAAAAGTGTTATCGTAACAGCTGCACAGAAGGTTATGGAAGTGGATCGGGATAATATTGTATTACTGAATATAGATGCCAATCACTTACGGGACGTTTTTGCTGATAACGAGATAGCCACGGTTTATTTGAATTTTTCGGATCCATGGCCAAAAAATCGGCATGAAAAACGACGGTTAACCTTTCAGGCATTTTTAGAAAAGTACCAAACAATTTTGGATCAAGCGGGTGAAGTTGTTTTAAAAACGGACAACCGTGGATTATTTGAATATTCATTAGTCAGTTTTTCTGCGTTTGGGATGCAGTTGCAGGAGGTTAATTTAGATCTCCATAAGCTTCAGGATCCAACGAATATCATGACAGAATACGAAGAAAAATTTTCCGCGAAAGGACAAGTTATTTACCGCTGTCGAGCACGATTCTTATGAAAAAATAGTCGTTGATATTCGGCTTTTTTATAGTAAAATGACAGCGCTTGCGCAACCTCTTGTGTTTAGCTAAACTGGAAGGAGAAATAAAGGAGGGAAGAGAGATGGAGACATTACACATAGGACGTGGAAGGCTGACGTGGTTAAATGGTGGCGTTAATTTTTTGGATGGCGGGGCCATGTTTGGAGTTGTTCCAAAAGCACTGTGGGGAAAAAAATATCCGTATAATGAAAAAAATCAAATTGAATTACGCACTGATCCGATCCTGCTTCAGATCGATGGAAAGAATTTTTTAATTGATTCGGGAATAGGAAATGGGAAACTAACGGATAAACAGCTGCGAAACTTCGGTGTCCTTGAAGAATCATTGATAGTAGAGTCGTTATCAGCGTTAGGATTAACAACCGGAGATATTGATGCCATGCTGATGACCCATTTACATTTCGACCATGCATGCGGGCTGACAAAAAAGGAAGGAGAAGAATTTGTTCCTGTTTTTGAAAATGCTTCTATTTACGTATCGGCCGTTGAATGGAACGAAATGCGAAACCCGAATATTCGCTCGGTTAATACATATTGGGAAATGAACTGGAAACCGATCGTGCAGCAAGTAAAACCGTTTGAAAATGAATTAACAATTGTCGAGGGACTGAAAATGATTCACACAGGCGGGCATAGTGATGGGCACGCAATCCTTGTTTTTGAGGACGGGGAGGAAAGCTTTATCCATATGGCCGATATTATGCCGACACACGCCCATCAAAACAAATTGTGGGCGCTTGCTTATGATGATTACCCGGTGACATCGGTTCATCAAAAGGAGAAATGGATGAATATCGGCTATCAGAAAAATGCCTGGTATACGTTTTATCACGATGCCTATTATCGTGCAATCAAGTTTAATGATGTTGGGGAAAAGATCGATGAAGTGAAGCGTGAACGATATGAGTATAAATAATTTCTATCGGCCGTTCTGTCGGGGCAGCTGTTCTGCTTTGCAATAGGTGGAATATGGGATTGAGAGGGAAAAAATGGATACATCTACTGGCTAACAAAAAAGCTGCTCTTATAAACGAGCAGCTTCTTCTTATGTTGTTTGAATAGCGTCAATCACAGCGCCTGTTTCCATATCAACATGGAATTCAAATTGTTTGTTCTCCCCGTCGATGTTACGGGTAACACCACCACGATAGGCGTTGTATGTTAAACCGTTTTTTTCAACCTGTTCTGGTTTCATATAAATCCATGAACCGCTAATCGGCCCTTCTCTTTTAAATGTTTCTTTTGCTTGTTTCAATGCTTTTTCCGGTGTTACTTTTTGTAATTGATCTACTTGACATTTTGCTAAATACCCAACAGCTACACCTAACCCTGCTGCTAGAACAGCCTTTTTCATTCCCATTTTATTATCACCTCAAGCTACAAATTTAAAACCGGGTAACTTCACTTGTTAGTATACCGCAAAACTTAAAAAATAGAAAATGAAATACGATAGTGGATGGTGGAAAGAGCAACAGCCTTTCCGTTATACTTAGATTAAGCAATACATAGAAAAGGGATGAGGGGAGAACATATGAAACAAGAGACACTGGAGCTTTTTAAAACATTAACCGAATTACAAGGGGCATCAGGTAATGAACATCTCGTTCGCCAATTTATGAAGGGTGAATTGCAAAAATATGCAGATGAGATTATTCAGGATAATTTAGGTGGCATTTTTGGTGTCAAAAAGGGCGAGGGTCCTAAAGTTATGGTTGCTGGGCACATGGATGAAGTTGGCTTTATGGTTACGCAAATTACGGAAAACGGGATGATTCGTTTTCAGACGCTTGGTGGCTGGTGGAATCAGGTCATGCTTGCGCAGCGCGTCCAGATAATGACAGCTAATGGTCCGGTAATCGGAGTCATTGGATCCATTCCTCCGCATAACCTTACACCTGAACAGCGCAAAAAACCGATGGAGACAAAAAATATGCTGATCGATATTGGTGCAGATGACCGTGACGATGCACGACAAATCGGGGTTAAACCAGGGCAGGCAATCGTACCAATTTGTCCGTTTACCCCAATGGCAAACAGCAAAAAAATCCTGGCAAAGGCATGGGATAATCGTTATGGATGCGGACTTTCCATTGAACTTTTAAAAGAATTGCAAAACGAAACCGTGCCAAATCAATTGTTCTCTGGTGCTACTGTCCAGGAGGAGGTTGGCTTACGGGGGGCACAGGTTGCCGCGAATATGATTCAGCCGGATATTTTTTATGCACTGGATGCATCACCGGCAAATGACATGTCAGGTGACAAAAAGGAATTTGGACAATTAGGCGAAGGAGCCTTGCTAAGGATTTTTGACCGATCGATGATAACGCATAAAGGAATGCGTGAGTTTGTTTTAGAGACAGCTGAGTCGAATCATATTCCATATCAGTATTTTATATCCCAAGGTGGAACAGATGCGGGGAAGGTCCATCTGGCAACCGATGGTGTCCCATCAGCGGTGATTGGCATTTGTTCTCGTTATATTCATACGTCAGCATCAATCGTTCATGTGGATGATTACGCGGCAGCCAAGGAACTTTTAGTTAAATTGGTAAAAACAACCGATCAAAATACGGTGGATTATATTCGTAGTAAATAATTAACAAAAAGCGGAAGCCGCAGAGCGCTGGAGCCGTACGTGGCTACGTTATGACTGTCCGGCTAGTTGCATCATATGAAATTTGTAATTTCCCAAGTAAGGACCAAAACCGCTGCCGTGTTGGATGGTAGCGGCTAGCTTTTTGATTGTGAGGAATTCGTAAATGAAAATTATCATTGGTTCGAAAAACCCGGCAAAAGTTAACGCTGTTCTAGAAATATTCCCGGCGTATACAGTAATTAATATGGAAGCAGCTTCGAGTGTATCCGCACAACCATTTTCAGATGAGGAAACAAGAGAAGGTGCGGTTAACCGGGCATTGGAATGTGTACAGAAAAACCCGAACACGCTCGGAGTTGGTCTTGAAGGTGGCGTGATGTATGTAGAAGATCAGCTTTATTTGTGTAATTGGGGAGCGCTGGTTGACCAGGAAAGAAATATTTATACAGCAAGTGGTGCCAGAATTCCATTAGCGGAAAAAATCAATACCGAATTAAAAAAAGGCCTTGAATTAGGAGATGTCATGGATCAATTCGCCAAAAAACAAGAAATACGGAAAAAAGAAGGGGCAATTGGTGTTTTCACGAATGAACTTGTTACGAGGAAGGAAATGTTTGTCCATATCGTAAAACTGTTGCGCGGACAGTGGGAGTTTCATAACCGGTTTTAACATGCAGCGGAAAAGGATTCCGCTGCAACCCAATTATTCAAAAATATAGTTTAATACATCAAGAGCCTGATCAACAGTTTCAACGGTAACATTTGCTTTATTCGATAGTTCTTTTAATGGGTGGATCAGTGATTCAGGGCGAATAATAATCGTTGGTTTATTCATCGTAATGGCAGCACTTGCATCCATTGCCGTATTCCATTGTTTGTATTTTTCACCGAAAAGAGCAATGACGACATCCGATTTCTGCATTAACACTTGGGTTCGCAAGTTATTGATGCTTGACGCTGCATCATCTTTATAAATTTTACCTGGTTGTTCGCCTAAAACATCTTCGCCAATATTATCTGATCGATCATGGTTTGTTTGTGGCGCTACGAACGTTAACGGAAGCTTTTTTTCCTCTGCCTTCTTTTGTAAATCTTTACGCCAATCGTCATGAATCTGGCCAGCTAAATAAACGGTTAATTCCATTCTAATCCCTCCAAAACATGTTCATTATCATACTTCCATTTTAAAGACTTTTTTACGTAATGCAATCCTTCTGCATGGTTGGAAAAATATAACCTAGTCAAATAGCTGAAGTGCAGGATTTTCCTGCTTTAATCAGGTAGCTTTTTGTTGCTATCACAGAAAAACAAAGATACTATTACATTGGAGGTTGATGGACATGCAAACATTGGAAACAAAAGAGCAATTTGTAAAATATATAGAGAACGATTCGGTTATTGCATTATTCAGTGCGGATTGGTGTCCGGACTGCCGGGTGATCGAACCAATTTTACCCGAAATTGAACATGCATATCCAGCGTTTACGTTTATATTGATTGACCGTGACCAATTTATTGAATTGTGCCAGGAATACGATGTCTTTGGTATACCTAGTTTTATTGCATTTAAGGAGGGCGAAGAAATTGACCGGTTTGTCAGTAAAGATCGAAAAACGAAGGAAGAAATTGAGGCATTTTTGGACGGGTTGCCGGACTAATTCCGATTGGAGCTTCCGTGAAGGAGGAATAAGCGATGAAAATGACAAGCATAAAAATGAAACGGATCTTGGAAGAGCGGCTTGTGAATCCGGATTATCAGACTTCCTATAACAGGGATAAGGATACGTTCCGGATTGAATGGAGGGCTACGAAGCAGGGAGTTACGATTACGTTGCCGAACGTGATCGGGAAATATAATCAGCGCGGTGAGCAGGCAATTGATGAGTTAGTTGACCATATTACGGAGTCGCTGCGGATTATGAATCAGGAATATGAATTAACCGGGATGGAGAAGCATATTTTTCCGGTTATCCGGGCAACATCCTTTCCGACTGAAACGAAGGCAGGTACGACATTGGCCACAAAGGACCACACGGCAGAAACGCGGATTTTTTATGCCTTGGATCTGGGGAAATCGTACCGGTTAATTGACGAACCGATGCTGGAAAAAGAAAACTGGACTTATGAACGAATTGACGAGATTGCAACATTTAATATTCGTTCATTAAAGGCCGATCCCAAAAAGGATACCGTAGCAGACAATGATTTTTATTTTATTGCAACACAAGACGGTTATGATGCAAGCAGAATTCTAAACGAGGCATTTTTGGAAGAAATGAAAGCAAATAGTAAAGGGGAACTGGCCTTGGCGGTTCCGCATCAGGATGTTTTAATATTGGCTGACATTCAAAACAAAACAGGCTATGATATATTAGCACAGATGACGATGAAGTTTTTTGCAGAAGGCAGAATTCCAATTACATCCTTATCATTCATTTACGAGGATAGAAGATTGGAACCGATCTTCATTTTGGCAAAAAACAGGCCGGAGAAATAGAAAGGATGAACGTAGATGGATGTATTTTATAATCCGACGGGAATTGGTGATGTACTCATTATTCCTTTAGACGATGGCAATCGCTATGAGATAAAGCAGGAGCACTATGGAGACATTACAAAGATTACAAATCAGCAGGGAAAAGTACTAGGATATAATATTTTTCAGGCTTCCACCCATTTCGAACTGTCTGATACCGGGAAATTCGTATTAACGGAGGGTTTGTTAAGCAAATTAAAAGCATTTTTTGCAAAAAATGGGCTGTCCGATAAGCTTGAGTTAGATTTAAGTCCGAAATTCGTTGTTGGCTATGTGAAAAGTAAAACAGCTCATGAAAATGCTGATAAGTTAAGTGTCTGTCAGGTTGATACCGGCGATGAAACCTTGCAAATCGTTTGTGGTGCACCGAATGTTGATTCCGGCCAGAAGGTTGTAGTAGCTAAGGTCGGGGCAGTAATGCCAAGCGGACTTAAAATTAAACCGACAAAATTACGTGGGGTTCCATCGAATGGTATGATATGTTCGCAAAAAGAATTAGGCTTGCCGAATGCGCCGAAAGAAAAAGGTATCTACGTGCTGGAAGACAGCTACAAAAAAGGAGATGCATTTCATTTTTAAGTGTAAGTTCAAAAAGCAACCTATGTCTTCAGGGCTTGGGTTGTTTTTCTGTTTAAAGGCTGATGTGAAATACACACTAACAAACAACATGAAAAACTGATAAAATAGAGTGGAAGAAGTTTTAAGCAGAGAAAGAAATGAGTGAAAAATATGTGGGACCAATGGAAGAAAAGAATAACGGATCTATTTTTTACAGAGGTAATAGAGGAAGAAGAAATAGAGAGAAAGCCACGTGAACACAGCTTTCATGATCAGGAACTACATACGAAGGTTGTGCATAAATACCCGAATCGAAAATCCTTTCGTTTTCCAGTGATCCCTGACGATCCTAAAACGAATGAAGCGATAGAAAGACCGGCATTTGAACGAAAACGAAGAGAACCGAAAAAGCCGGCAGAGCCGCAAAAAACAGAGAACAAAATAGAAAAAAAGACAACGGATAACAAACCATTCCGTCCAACGGAAGTCCCGTCGCCAATTTATGGTTATCAAAAGCGGAAAAAGGAAAAAGAGGTAGAAGAGATTCCGACGTTTGTCCGTAAACAGCAAACGGAGGAAGCGGCTGCGGCAGCTTTTGACTTGCCGGTGATACAGGAAACGAAAGAAACAAAGGAAACCAATGAACAACGGAGAGTAGGGGATAATGAAGCAGTAAAGAACCAGTCGGTATTACAAGAAAACAAGGAAACAGTAGGGCATCCCGCTGTAACTGACGAGAAGGAAGCGGAGAAGTACACGAAGGTCCAGCAAAATAGATCTAAACATACCGTGGACGAACATACTGAAAATGAAAAGCCAGAGCAGCAGGAAGTCGAGACTTCAGCAGAGATAAATGGTGTACACGTCAAAGAATTACCAAAAAAGAGAAATCCAGTTGCTTCTCCAAACAGCAATAACCAACGAAAAGAACGTAAACGAAAGATAGAAGAACAAGCGAACAATAAGTCAAATCACACAGTGCCATTTAATGTCATGATGAGTGCAAACGACAAACGGAGGCATCGTGAGAGAAAACAAAGGATGAACACACTTCATCCAATTGCACCCAATCTAAAAAGTGACATTCCGTATTATTTATTGGCCGACCCTGAACCGAAAAATAGTCAGGATCAACTGTGGGTAACGAACCAGCAGGAGCTTCTGGAACAAACGTTAAAATATTTTCATGTCAAGGCAAGGGTAGTCAATGCGACACAAGGACCTTCCGTAACAAGATTTGAAGTTCATCCGGAAATGGGGGTGAAGGTCAGCAAAGTAAAAAATCTGAGCGATGATTTAAAATTGAATATGGCAGCAAAGGATATCCGTATCGAAGCACCAATTCCTGGAAAAAATACCATTGGGATTGAAATCCCCAATCCGAAGCCGCAAATGGTTGGGTTACAGGAAATTTTTGCGACAGAAGCTTTTAAAAACAGCACATCACCGCTAACAATTGCTTTAGGTTTAACCATTGAAGGCGCACCGTTAATTACCAATATTAAGAAAATGCCGCATGGTTTAATTGCTGGTGCAACCGGGTCAGGGAAAAGCGTGTGCATTAACACGATCCTGATTAGTCTGTTGTATAAGGCCAGTCATGAAGACGTTAAATTTCTGCTAATTGATCCAAAGATGGTTGAACTCGCGCCATTTAATAATATCCCACATCTTGTAGCACCAGTCATAACTGATGTGAAGGCAGCGACACAGGCCTTAAAGTGGGCTGTCAATGAGATGGAAGAACGATATGAGAAATTTGTCCATGAAGGTGTCAGAGATATTGAGCGATATAATCAAAAAATGAAGAAGCAAAACCGGATCGATGAGAAAATGCCGTTTTTGGTCATCGTTATTGACGAGTTGGCTGACCTGATGATGGTTTCCCCGCAGGATGTCGAGGACGCCATATGCCGGATTGCACAAAAAGCACGGGCATGCGGAATCCATTTATTGTTAGCTACACAGCGCCCATCAGTGGATGTTATAACGGGATTAATTAAGGCAAATATTCCGACGCGAATCGCGTTTAGTGTTTCATCACAGGTTGATTCAAGGACGATCATTGACACAAGCGGTGCTGAGAAGCTATTAGGAAAAGGGGATATGCTGTTTGTAGAAAATGGTGCTGGCAAGAGTGTACGGCTGCAAGGAGCATTTGTCTCGGATGACGAGATTGAACGGGTTACCAAGTATGCCAGAACGATTGCTCCTGCCAATTATTTATTTGAGCAGGATGAGCTGCTGGAGCAAATCGATGTTGAAAACGAAGAGGATAACTTATTGGAGCAAGCAGTTGCCTTTGTTGTTGAGCAGCATAGTGCCAGTACATCATTATTACAACGCCATTTCAAAATAGGCTATAATCGCGCTGCCCGCTTAATGGATACAATGGAACGAAAGGGGATTATCGCTCAGCAAAATGGGAGTAAGCCAAGAGAGGTGTTAATTTCCAATTCACAGCTGTAAAATCCAAGAATAATTTTTTCCTTGTCGAATCAAGTTTATTCTTATATGATAGATTATAAGTGTGTTCAAAACGATCAGACCACTTCTTACTATAGAGAAACGGCAAACTGTCACACTATCATATAAGGAGAAGCAAACCTATGAAAGAAATTGAGCAAAAATTAAGCGGGGAGATTAAACGCTTGACAAATAAAACATTTAAGTTTGATGAGCGTATCAGGGAAGGCTGGTTCTCGGCAGTATATTTTTTGAAAACAAAAGAAATTGCTGAGAAAAGGCTTCCCAATAATTATGTAACGATGCAGTTTTTTCAGAAAAAACATGCCGTTTTATGTGGAACCGATGAAGCTATTGCATTAGTACATACATTTGCGCATGAACCTGAAAAATTGGAAATCCACTCATTAAAAGATGGCGATAAGATTGCACCCTATGAAACGGTCCTGACCATTTCTGGAGCCTATCAGCATTTTGGCTTTCTGGAGGGGATTATTGACGGAATTTTAGCAAGAAGAACATCGGTAGCAACAAATGTATATAATGTCGTAAAAGCGGCCCGATCTACAGGTAAACAGAAGCCGATTATTTTTATGGGCGATCGTGACGATCATTTTACCCAGCAGGCAGGTGACGGTTATGCTGCCTTTATCGGCGGTTCAACAGCACAAGCAACTCATGCAATGAACGAATGGTGGGGGAAAAAGGGAATGGGCACAATGCCACACGCGATGATCCAAATGTTTCGCGGTGATGTTGTCGCTGCATCAAAAGCGTACCATGAAATGTATCCTGAGGATGAGCTTGTTACACTTGTTGATTATAATAACGACGTGATAACAGATGCGTTAAAGGTTGCCAGGGCATTCGGCACAGATTTAAAAGGTGTACGTGTTGATACATCACGGACACTTGTTGATAAATATTTTTTGCGAAATCATCATTTGATGGGCACTTTCGATCCGCGTGGAGCAAGTCCTGAACTTATATTTGCATTGCGAAAAGCACTGGATGAAGAAGGATATCCCCACGTAAATATTGTTGTAAGCGGCGGATTTACTGAAAAACGTATTGAACAGTTTGAAATGCTTGGTGTTCCCGTGGATATGTATGGTGTTGGCGGCAGTTTATTAAATATAAACATTGGCTTCACAGGTGATAATGTCCTGCTTAACGGCACACCAGAAGCAAAAGAGGGAAGACGGTACAGACCAAACCCACGTCTTGAACCAGTAGAATACAGCAGCCAGACGATTTAAAAACGAAAGCGGATACAAACCAGTGCTGGAAGTGGCCATATCTATCGGTTTAGCGGCATTTAGAGTTAACGCTTCCTGAGTAAGAGAAAATACAGTAACATTATTCTGACGGTGGAGAAAAAATAATTTATTTTACTCTTACTTTACTTTTGCTATAATTATGTAATAGCTACCCGAAAAGAAGGATGGCTAATCCTTTTTACACATAAATTTGGAGGTTCTTTTTTATGACAACTTACCATTTTATTGGTATTAAGGGGACAGGAATGAGTGCCCTTGCCCATATACTTTACGATTCCGGAGAAAAGGTGCAAGGATCTGATGTAGAAAAGCGTTTTTTTACACAGGAAGCATTAGAGGAGAAAAGCATTCCGATACTCCCTTTTTTAGAAGATAACATCAAAGATGACTATACGATCATTGCCGGAAATGCATTTTCAGAAGACCATATTGAAATTAAAGCTGCAAGAGAAAAGGGAAACAAATTTTATCGTTATCATGAGTTTTTAGGAGAATGGTTAAAGCAATATACAAGTATTGCGGTAACCGGTGCACATGGGAAAACATCGACAACAGGATTGCTTGCTCACGTTTTAAACGAAACATACCCAGTCTCTTATCTAATTGGTGATGGTACAGGTAAAGGCCATGTGGACAGCAAGTATTTTGTTTTTGAAGCATGTGAATATCGCCGCCATTTCCTGCAATACGAACCGAATTATGCGATTATGACGAACATTGATTTTGACCATCCGGATTATTTTACGAGCATTGATGATGTGTTTGATGCATTTCAATCAATGGCAGATCGTGTAAAAAAAGGAATTATTGCGTGTGGAGATGATGAAAAATTGCAGCAAATCCAGGCCAAAGTACCAGTAATGTATTATGGGTTTGCAAATACAAATGACTTTCAGGCGCAAAATGTAATTGAAACGGAAAGCGGTACGCAATTTGACGTGTTTGTGCGGAATACTTTTTATGACACATTTACGATTCCGTTTTACGGGGACCATAATATTTTGAATGCTTTGTCTGTCATTGCTATTTGTCATTATGAAGGCATGCAGGCTGAGGACATCAAAAAAATCAGTACGTTTCAAGGCGTTAAGCGCAGGTTTACCGAGAAAAAAGCGGGGACTCAGGTTTTAATTGATGATTATGCACACCATCCGAAAGAAATAGAGGCAACAATTAATTCAGCAAGAAAGAAGTATCCGGGGAAATCAATTGTCGCCATTTTTCAGCCACATACATTTACAAGGACAAAGACATTTTTGCAGGAGTTTGCCGATAGTTTAGATATGGCCGATCACGTATATTTATGTGATATTTTTGGATCTGCGAGAGAAGAAAGTGGAAAACTTACGATTCATGATCTGGAAAAGCTGATTAATGGCAGCACGATACTGGATTTGACACACACTGAGCGTCTGCTAAGCTATCCCGACAGTGTTTTGATTTTCATGGGAGCAGGAGATATTCAAAAATTCCAGCAAGCTTATGAGGAACAATTAAGTATGTATGATAATAAATTGAAAAATGCCTGATATGGAAGAGTCTATGTTAAATAGGTTGTTCAAAAAGTCATCAAATGATAAGCGGCATACTCGGGGGGAATTTTCCTTGGTGCTCTTATTAAACTGGCTCAACCTTTAAGACCCAGTTTGGCAACTTTTCGAACATGCACGTAAAGGCTCTTTTTCCACATGATGAATATACAAGCATTGCCAAGGAATTTATCCGTTTTTGTCGAAATGAATTGGACAAACCTGTATAGTTGAACAAGGAATAGGTTTAGTCCAATTTTGTTCGGGTATTATTTAAGTAATTGTTGGTATCTTAGTTAATACTAATGACTATCAATCAACATTACTGTATAAAATAAAATACATATATTTAGAAGGAGCTGAATTACATGGAATACTTATTAGCTATTGCTGCGTTTATTGCTGCTGTGGCCTTTGCAGTATTAGTAGCTTATTTAGCAATGACATTGGTAGCTGCCCGACGTACATTAAATAACGTAGCGGATACAATGGAAAATATGGAAAAACAAATGCGGGGGATTACCAAAGAGACAGAGGAATTATTAAATAAAACGAATAAACTAGCAGAGGATGCAAGTCAAAAATCCGCAAAAATGAATGGTCTTTTTGAAGGTGTAAAAGGTATTGGTGACACGGTAAAAGATTTCAATCAAACATTAAGACAAGTTTCAGCAAGCATCTCGAAATCTGCTTCCCAGAATCAAGACAAGGCATCACAGGCAGTGAAGTGGGGCGCAGCAATGATGGATTTATGGAAAAAAAATAAACATAAATAAATTTGGAGGAGGAGATTGTATGGGAGCCAAACAAGATGGTAATATAAACACGAAAGATTTTGTTATTGGAGCGCTAATTGGTGGTATTGTTGGTGCGTCCACTGCACTATTATATGCGCCAAAATCCGGTAAAGAACTACGGGGGGATATTAATCAGGGTGCCACCCAATTAAAAGACCGGGCGAATGATTGGAAAGATGTTGCCTATGAAAAAGGATCTGCATTAAAAGATAAAGCGTACAATATGGGTACAGAGGTGAAAGGCAAAGCAGTAGATTCCGCTTCTCAGCTATCAAAGAATGTTTCACAAAAAACACAGGAGTTAACCAAAACCGTCCAAAACAAGCTGCAGGATAAGCGGAATAAAGAGGACGAGGCATTACAAGCAGCTGAAGAAGTAGCCGAAGCAATTGAAGAAGCTGCAGATGAATTGGAAAAGAAATAACCTTTTACCATAAAAAGGAGCTGCCTTTTAAGGTTAGCTCCTTTTTATGTGTAATAAATGGGGGACGATCGCGTGTCGATTTAATCCTCCCAAATCAGCTCCAGATTATCGCCATCGTGAATGGTTTCATGAAAAGTCGCTGGCTGTTTGTTTTTATACAGTTTGAAATTTCCTGAAGCATTCGCTAAATCGATCTCAATATAACGAAAAATGTCTTGAAAAATATACGGTGTAACAGTTTGTCGTCTCACCTCAAGCTTGTCATTCGGCATAAGAAGTGTATCCTCGGATAATTCCTCCTGATTTCGATAAACTTTGTTGAATTGCTGCTTTACCAAAACCGGTTTGTTATTAAACGTGACCGTAATGGAATCCCAAAGTACTTCATGACACTGGTTAAGTATGTCATTAACAGTCGGATGCTTTCGTGTTTTGATGGTTATATGATCGCCATTTTTTAATGGTTGATTGATTATCGCTTTTTCGTTATTCAAGTACAGCTGTGTCCCACCTGTATTCTGCAGGATAACCTCCTTGTTATTTACATACACATGAAATGCTTGTACTGTTTTACGTTTTTCCGGAGCCAATGTTTCGATAAAGTCCTGAACGGTTCTGGTTTGGTTCCACTCGATGCTATCATTATCTTGCAGAATATAATCCTTTTCTTGACGAACCCCGTTGACATAGAAAGTAGTCGTGATTTGATAGGCTGTATCGTTGAAATAGATCGTAAACGATGAGACTTCGCCAACAAGCTCTTCCAAAGTAACGGTTGGTTCTTTTCCGTCCACGCCTTTTACAAGCGAAATGCTGTCACCATGATGAACGATTGTATCAACATTTGCTGGGCTGTTGTTTAACTGGACTACAGGCGCTTTTCCGTATTCGCCTGGTAGTGTGACGGTCTTGTCGTTTACCGTAACAATAGCTGCAACTCCTGGTCTTCCATACCATTTATTTATCTCAATTCCAGCCTGTACCAAACAATCGCCAATTGTTAATTGCTTCATTTCAAACAGTCGGATGGTTTGATTATTAACACTGATACTGACATAGTGTACTGGATTCTCTATAGCGGCAATGGCAATCCCGATTGGTGTCACATAATCAGGACCTGTCGGAAGTTGTTCTGTTTTTGTTATATGTTGGATCGCGTCAATTCCTCGTACCGCAACACGATTGGCTGGCAGCTGCAGTTTCTTTGCCAGAGCCGTGTTTATCCCTGGGGTCAAACTGCCACCGCCAACAAGCATGACAGCTTTCGGTGCCCGTGAGTTTAATTGAATGATTTCCTCGGCAATTGCACCTGCTAATCGTTCAACATCTGATGTAATGTCATGCATTAACGTAGTATGGTCAATCGTTGTTTCAAAGCCCAGGATGTCCTGAACGGTATCCTTACCATTCAATACAATTTCCTTTTTCGTCTGCTCTGCTTCTGGAAAATCCAATAAATAGTAATCACTGATCGCCTCCGTTATTTCATCGCCGGCAACCGGAACCATTCCATAGGCGACAACTGTACCCTTATCTGTTATAGCAATATCACTCGTACCAGCTCCAATGTCGACAAGTGCCACATTCAGCCGCCGCATTGATTCCGGGATAAGTACATGAATTGCCGCAATCGGCTCCAGGGTCAGTGCTTCCATTTCCAATTCCGCTCGTGATAACGCCGCTAAAAGAGATTCGACGACCACTTTTGGCAAAAATGTAGCAATAATTTCTGCTGCTGCCTTTTTGCCGCTCTGATCAATCAGGGAACCGATTACTTCACCATCAAGCTTATAGTGCAGTACAGAATAACCAACACAATAATAGTTTGTATAGTCACCATCATTTTCATTGTTGGCAAGCTGGCGCTGGGCCGCTTGGACAGCACTTAATTCCAAATGCTTGATTATATCGTTTTCTGCAATTGGCTGCTGGTTTAAATCAAGCTCAGCAGTTGCTTGAACCGTCTTAAGTGCCCTGCCGGCAGCTGCAACACAAACGGACGGTAATTCGCCATATGTCTGTTCGAGCTGCTGTTTAACATCATGGATAACGTCAGCAACTTCAATTACATTATGTATTTGCCCATCCCGCATTGATCGTTCCTTATGTTCTTTTGTATAGAAATCGATAATCGAAAATCTATCACTCTGTTTTTCTAATAAAATACCTGTTACGGATCTTGTACCAATATCCAGTGCAAAAATGCGCTCTTCCATCATGAAAAATCCCTTTCCAGAAAGAATATAGTTATAATTATAAACTTTTTGCTGACAAAGAAAAAATTTTTAGCTATAATTGTCTCTAATTATTAAAAATGTATTATATTTAGGAGGAGATTTTAGGATGAATGAAATGGAACAACTGCGCAATCAGTTAGACAGTGTTAATCTTGAACTGTTAGAGCTTGTAAATCGGCGTGCCGAGCTCGTTCGGCAAATCGGTGAAATAAAGGATAAGCAAGGTATGAAACGATATGATCCTGTACGAGAGCGGGATATGCTGAATAAGCTTGTCCAGCATAATGATGGTCCATTTGAAGATTCGACAGTGGAACACATTTTCAAAGAAATCTTCAAGGCTAGTCTGGAGCTGCAAGAGGATGATCATCGTAAAGCACTGCTCGTTTCGCGGAAAAAGAAACCGGAAGATACGGTGATCGATATTAAGGGAGAAAAGGTTGGAGATGGTAATACCCATTTTGTTTTCGGTCCGTGTGCTGTTGAAAGCTATGAGCAAACGAGCGCGGTAGCGGAGGCGGTTAAGCGAAGAGGGGTTAAACTGCTAAGGGGTGGTGCCTTCAAGCCTAGAACATCACCATATGATTTCCAGGGACTTGGAATCGAAGGACTGCAAATCTTGAAACGGGTTGCCGATGAATATGATCTGGCGGTGGTAAGCGAAATTGTTAATCCAGCACATATTGAAAAGGCGGTGGATTACCTTGATGTCATCCAGATTGGCGCACGTAATATGCAAAACTTTGAGCTGCTAAAGGCAGCAGGGGATGTCAATAAGCCTATATTATTGAAACGTGGTTTATCCGCAACAATATCAGAATTTATCAATGCTGCAGAATATATTATATCACGTGGCAATGGAAATATTATTCTTTGTGAACGCGGAATTAGAACGTATGAAAAAGCGACACGGAATACACTGGATATTTCGGCTGTTCCGATTTTGAAACAGGAGACACATTTACCTGTTATGGTTGATGTAACACACTCAACTGGTCGAAGGGATTTGCTGCTTCCAACAGCAAAGGCTGCTCTGGCAATTGGTGCCGATGGGGTAATGGCCGAGGTGCATCCGGATCCGGCAGTAGCCCTGTCTGATTCTGCACAGCAAATGGATATTCCAATGTTTGATTCGTTCATGGATGCTTTAGCTTCCTATACGGCAACAGCTGCCCGTTCATAAGCACAAAAGCGCAAGCGCCCATTTTGAGGAAGGACGACTAAAACCGGCACGTCCCCTTTCACCGATATTAACTTATCGTATGGAGGGGGAACACTAACAACCTGGAAATGGATTTTTCTAGGTTAGTTGTATAAATCTGTAAATTTTTCGCCTGCTTTACTAAGAAAAATAATGGCTGGTCAACATTTGATCAGTCTTTTTATTTTTTAATTGTTTATTTTGTGGTACAGTATGATATATATAACTTTAGGACGTGTCAACGTTAAAAATTTGGAGGTTTTAGCAAAATGAATATCACAATATATGATGTAGCAAGGGAAGCAAATGTATCGATGGCAACAGTTTCACGTGTGGTTAATGGAAATCCGAATGTGAAACCTGTAACACGTAAAAAGGTACTGGCAACAATTGAGCGGCTGGGATATCGGCCTAATGCCGTTGCCAGAGGACTAGCTAGTAAAAAAACAACGACAGTAGGTGCGATTATTCCGGATGTTTCCAGCATCTTTTTTGCCGAATTAGCAAGGGGTATAGAGGATATAGCAACAATGTATAAATACAATATTATTTTGAGTAATTCGGACCAGAACAAGGATAAAGAATTGCAATTGATCAATACGATGCTGGAAAAACAAGTTGATGGTATTTTATTTATGGGTGGAGACATTACTGAGGAGCATGTGAACCAATTTCAATCATCGTCTGTTCCAGTTGTACTGGCAGCAACATTTGACGAATCAGAGACAATTCCATCGGTTAACATTGATTATGAAGCTGCTGCCTATGAAGCAACGAAATTTCTAATCGATCAGGGAAATGACCATCCTGCTTATGTAACTAGTCAGGATGGAACGCTTATCAATAAATTGAAATTTGCTGGTTATACTCGGGCGCTGAAGGAGTCAGGTGCAACTGTCAACGAGGATTACGTTGTAGAAGGTGACTATTCGTATGATTCGGGAATAGAGGCTGCTGAACAGCTATTATCACATGATAAAAAGCCGGCCGCAATATTTGTCGCTTCCGATGAGATGGCATTAGGGGTTATCCATGGAATACAGGATAAAGGCCTAAACGTACCCGGGGACATCGAGGTGTTTGGTTTTAATAACACGAGAATCGCAACAATGGTCCGTCCCACACTTTCAACCATTGTCCAGCCAATGTATGATATTGGTGCAGTAGCGATGCGGTTATTGACGAAATATATGAATAAAGAAGATGTATCCGAGAAGAAGGTTGTATTGCCACACCGAATTATTGAAAGGGACTCAACAAATCGAAAATAATGCCGATATATAGAATGAGTCATATTGGAAGGGAAACGGCAGTTTAATCAGCTTGATGAGGATCCTGTGTGCAGTTTCCCGTTATTCATCTAGGTTTGGGGAGATTACGATGAGGAAAAGAGATATATTAACTCCAATCGGCATTACATTCGGATTTATTATGATTATGCTTGCCATTTTAACAAATGGTGGAAGCAAAGGGGCTATCACGTTTCTTGATGTTTCTTCCATTTTCATTGTAATTGGCGGGTTGATCGCATCATTGATGATTAATTTTAAAATGGAACAAATGAAGCTGGCAACAAAGGTATTGAAAGAAGCATTTCACAAAAACGATCAGCAGCTCCCACAATTGATCAAACTGTTTGTACAATTGTCGGAACGCGCACGCCGGGAAGGGATATTGGCCTTGGAAAATGAGCTGGATGAAGTGGAGAATCCGTTCATTAAAAAAGGTATATTGCTTGCTGTTGACGGGATTGAACCGGAAGTAATCAATGATATTATGAATGCGGAAATCACAGCAATGGAGGAACGTCATTATCAAGGACGAGCCATTATTGAAAAAGCTGGGGAATACGCACCAGCATGGGGAATGATTGGTACGCTGGTCGGACTGGTTCTAATGCTGAATAATCTTGAGGATCCTGCTACATTGGGGCCGGCAATGGCTGTTGCGCTTCTGACAACCCTGTATGGAACAGTGCTTGCTAACCTGGTATTTATTCCGATGGCAAGTAAATTGGAAGGAAAAACTGAAGAAGAAGTTTTTATGAAACAAATTATTATTGAAGGGATTATTGGAGTTCAGTCCGGACAAAATCCACGGATTCTGGAGGAAAAGCTTAGTGCGTTTCTCTCCAATGAATCGAAGCTGTCAGAAGAGCAGCAGGATGAAGCAGCGTTCGTGGAGGAGAGCGTCCATGAAGCGTAGACAAATAAAGAAAACGAGAAATAACGGTGCACCAAAATGGATGGTTACCTATTCAGACATGGTCACATTAATACTTGTCTTCTTTATATTATTGTTCTCCATGTCACAAATTGATTTAGTAAAATTTGAGGCTATTTCTGAGTCATTTCGGAACCGGATGGTTTTAGATTTTTATCCATCACCTGTACCGATGGAGAATCCAACTGAAAGTACGAGTGATCAGGAAAGCGGGAAAAATTCCAACGAGTTTGAGAACCCCGCACAATTGGAAAATTTAAATGACAGGGATGACGAAACTGGCGATAAAACAGATTCACTGGATAAATTAATGGAAGACGTTGAGAAATACTTGCATGAAAATAAGCTAGAAAACGTAATTTCGGCCAGCCGAACCGACCGTGGTGTCGTTTTGGTATTACAAGAGAGTATTTTATTTGACTCTGGAGAAGCCGCTATTCTCGATTCCGGGAAACCCTTTCTCAATAAAATAGGTACACTGCTTGAAGAGATGCCAAATCATGTGAAAGTAGAAGGACATACAGACAGCAGACCAATTTCGAATTTCCGCTACCCGTCAAATTGGGAATTATCCGGGGCAAGAGCCAGCAGTGTTATTCGTTACCTCATTACAGAGAACGATTTTGAGGAATCCCGTTTTTCCTCAGTAGGTTATGGGGAAACACGACCAATTGTACCGAACACCTCGAAAAAAAATTGGAGTAAAAACAGACGTGTTGAAATCGTCATATTGGAAGATAATACAGAACAGAATAATGGATAAAGGGAGATGACGTGCAGGTGCTATCTCGCTTTATCCATTTTAAATTTAAGTTTCTTTCCAGATTGATCGTTGGATGAAATGGACAATATCGGGCTGGCGCTGATGAATATTGTCAGCTCGACTAGTTCATTGATCACTGTTTATTTTTTGTGTACTTTAATAAACTAAGTAGAAATTTTGCATTTTTTTCTGTGATCTCCGCTTTTCTTGGAATTTCCGGTACGATCGCTGGATCATCATGCCAGGTATCCGGAAGCGTTACTGGTGCTTGCGGTTGCCATTGCTTGATCCATTTATCCGGAATATTGCCTGTCTTTGGATGACCTGTTTTCATGACATTCCAAATCTGGGCCCAAGCTCTTGGAACAACGCGCCAGATATCATAGCCACCACCGCCCAAAGCAATCCATTTTCCATCACAATACTGATGGGCCATTTCGTGTGCCAGTAATGGTATTTTTTCAAAAATGGTCATAGTAGCACAAAGATGTGTTAATGGATCATAGGCATGGGGATCTGCACCATTTTGCGTTACAATAACATCTGGCTTAAAATATGCACAAATTTCCGTTAAAGCGGATTCATATACTTGTAAGAAAGAGGCATCTTCTGTAAACGCATCAACAGGGAGATTGAAGGCATAGCCGTGCCCTTCTTTGATGCCGCGTTCATTGACATTGCCAGTACCCGGGAATAGATAGCGGCCTGTTTCATGGATACTGAACGTACAAACATTTGGATCCTCATAAAATGCCCATTGCACGCCATCACCGTGGTGTGCATCTGTGTCAACGTATAATACTCTTACATTATATTTTTCTCTCATGTATTTGATCGCGACAGCACCATCGTTGTAAACGCAAAATCCGGACGCCTTTCGCTTAAATCCGTGATGCAAACCGCCCCCCAAATTAAGTGCATGGGCTGATTTTTCTTCCAATACCGTGTCAACCGCATTTAATGAACCACCAACGAGAAAACTGGATGCTTCATGCATGTTTGTAAAAATTGGTGTGTCCTCGGTACCGAGACCAAACTCAAAACCTTCATCTGCAGACATTTTTCCGCTGCTTGCCTTTTTAACAGCCTGGATATATGCCTTATCGTGGAATAACGCGAGTTCCTCATCCGTCGCTAATCGTGGGGCAATGATCTCGTGTTGCTCAAGGGTGTTTGCTGCTTCCAACAGCTCTTTTGCCAATACTACCCGTTTTTGGTTAAAAGGATGATCCGAATGGAAATGATAGTTTAAATATGCATTGGAAAAAACAAAGGAAGAATTGCATGTCATAATTTTGGCCCCATTATATCGTTCGGCCACAAAAGTTCATATCCTGCCGCCCGTAAATCCTGTACAACTGGCATCGGATTCATCGTTTGAATGCGAAATACAAGAATTTTATAGTTCGGATCATCATGGTATGGGTAGACTAGCACAGATGTAATGTTTGTTTTGCGTTTCCCGAACACCGATGCTACTTCAGGTAAAATTCCCGGTTTATGCGGTACTTTTATTTCAATATGCGAACTCTGGACATTTGTTCCTGTCAGCTGAATCAATGTGTACAGCATGTCTTTCTCTGTAACAATGCCAATAAGCTCATTATTGCTTACAACCGGAAGACAAGCAAATTCCTCGTCGTAAAAAATACGGGCAATCTCCTCAACGAAATCAAGTGGATGAACCGTAACAACTGGCTGACTCATAATAGTTTGAATTTCATTTTGCAACTCTGTTTGTCCGGTATCCTCATTGAAAATGGATGGGCTGGCATCCCGGACATCACGATCTGAGACAATTCCTATGACGTGATTATGTTCGTTGGTAATCGGTATATGCCTGATGTGGTACTGCTGCAGCAACTTTAAGGCTTCGGCAATCGTTGCATTTGGCGGCAATGTCTGCATATCTGTTTTCATGATATTTTCAACGAGCATTTAGAATCCCTCCCTCATATTACGGTAATGGTGTCTTTGTAAAAAACGCAATGTATCAAATTGCTTAATGGATTCCTCCGGTACATTTTCACCAATTCGGACCATCAGACAGTTGGCTGGATGGGAAATGATTTCCGGGTCGTCTGTTGGGGCAGGGGATAGTCCGCCGGCTGCCATCATTTTTTCCATCACACTGCGGTATTGCCAAACACTTAATTTTGTTCCGTTTAAGTCCCAATGCCAGTAATACTCGGTAGATATCACAATATAGTTTTCCATATAGTCATCCATCATCGAAACCTGTAATAGGCCAGAGGCAATTTTTGCACCGCGATATTGCGGGATTACCTCGATGGCACCTAATTCGATCAGATCGTCCATATTAAATTCTGACCATCTCTCCAGCGGATCTGGATGCAAATATGTGACATAACCGATAATCGTATCACCTGTTCTGGCAATAATCAGTCTGCCTTCCGGGAAATCAGCAATATCCAATATGGCGGCAAATTGCTTTTTGGCGGGGCGGAAAGCGGTCAAGTCTTCATGAAACTGGTACTGTTTTAATTCCGTTGATGCTAGTGGCCCTTCAATGGTAATGATTCCACGAGCAGTATCACGTGTCATCTTGTGACAGGTTTTCGTATGGTTCATCCGATTATGTTCACCACCCTAAATTAAGTTACTAGCAGGATACACTACAAGTATACAGGATTGTGCACCTGATTTTTAGTAAAAGGGGGAATGTTTTAAATAAATTCATAAATAGTATGACAAATTTGTAAAAAGAAGTCAAAAAAATAAAGGAGGGAATTCCCTCCTTATGTGGATGTGCGAAATGCCGATCTTACCCTATGATTCATCTTCTGAGTCATCTCCGGAATCATCCGGTGTGCTGTCGGTATTCTTGTCCTCTTTCTTATCGACTTTTTTGTCAGCTTTTTTATCTTCTTTTTTTTCGGGTTTATCCTTTTTTTCCTTTTTAGGATCGGGGAAATCACCGAGTTTAACTTCACTGGATCCGGAAGATTCCAGTCCAAAATAATCAACTGCTTTTACAATATAAACGCCTTTTCCTTTTGGTACCGAGAAGCTTGTTGATGTAGTGCTGCCAATTAATGAGAATGACCCACTTGGTGCTGCTGCGCGATAGATACGATAACCGACAACATCGTTACTGGCCGATTTTGACCAGGAAAGCGTATTTCCGGAGCTGGAAACAGACGGCGGTGCTCCTGGGCTTTTCCCATCATCACTAATCGAACCACTACTTGCACCTCCACCTGTTGCACCGATTTTTTCCCACAGTTCCCGATTTGTTCTAGGGAATAAAACAGATAAATCGCTATATTTATCATATCCTTCCCGTTTTAAAAACTCCGGATTAAAGGCAAGCCCGCTCCCGGTCGTAAATTCTTTCGGCGTTTTTGGACCAGCTGCAACAGTTCTTCCATTTACTTTGACCAGACTGCCGCTGCCGCCTATCAGACTATCATCTGTTTTGGTTGGTACATATTTTGTGTTAAATATATCCGACTGTACCAATCCTGCCTTTTGACATAACTCAGACGGCAGCATTCCGGAAGTAGCACAGTAACTGCGTGAAGCAATACCATCAGGGCTTTTAAAGCTATTTCCCGGTGCCATCAAATCGGGATTAATCTCTGTCGCTTTGTTGATTAACTGCGCCCATAATTTGATGTTACGGTTACTGTAGCTCAGTGAGCATCCGCTGCATTGCAGACTTTTTGGTGTATCGTAACCCATCCACGTACCAAATGTTACATTTGGATTTGTGGCAACAAACCATGCATCTTTCCAGTCTTCTGAGGTTCCGGTTTTTCCTGCCCAGTCGACTCCGGGTTGATGTAACTGAGAATTCAGATATGCTGCTGTACCGCTGCTAATAACGTCACGCATTAAATCGATGGTTAAATAGTTTGTTTGCGGTGTGAAAACTTCGACCGGCTTCCCTTTATGTTGGTAAATAACGTCACCATCTTTTGTAGTGATTTTCTCAATCATATAGGCATCAACAAAATTGCCGTTATTTCCAAACGTGGCAAATGCATTAACATTTTCCTCAACTGTTACCGTCGTTGTACCAAGTGCCAAGGATTCATTATAATGGTCTTCCTCACTTAAAGTAGTTATCCCCATTTTTTCTAAATATTCCGTAGCGGGATCATTATTTAAGATCTTTTTGTATATTTTTACTGCCGGTATATTATATGATTGTGCCAGTGCCTGACGGGCAGACACAATACCATGGTAACCACCTGCATAGTTTTCTGGATGGTATTTTGCATCGATTTTATAGTCTAATATTGGTGTCCCTGGCTGAATGACGCCCGCTTCCATTGCTGGTCCATATACGAGCAGCGGTTTCATCGTACTTCCATTAGACCGGGGAGCGTTTGTTGCATGGTTTAGTTGACTCTCGGCACTATAACCGCGTCCACCGACAAAGCTAAGAATCTTTCCAGTTTTATTCTCTATTAGAATACCGCCGACCTGTACAGGATCCATGACTTCCACTTTTTCACCTTTTTTATTTTCCACTGTTTCCGGTTTGTCAGGCCCATAGTTGTCATATTCCTTTGCTATTTTCTGAAATGCTTCATAGGTCTTTTTGTTAATTGTTGAATGTATTTCATAGCCTTTTTGCCGCATATCACGGTCCGCCAGAATCATATATTCTTCACGTAATTTTTTATCATTTTTCAGGTCTTCTGCTGTATACCCATCATCTTTTGCCAACTTCTTGGCAAGAATTTCTTTTGCACGTTTTTCAAGTTCATAGGTCAGGTATGGATATTTTTCAATGGCAGATTTCGAAGCCTTTGTAAAATCAGCTGCAATATCGTAATTTAGTGCCTTGTCATATTCTTTTTTTGTAATATATTTTTCGTCATACATTCGTTTTAGTACCGACTTCATCCGATTTATACCGGGTTTCAAATCCTCTTTTTTCTTTAATCCGCCCTTATTGGCAAATGGTGTATAGTAAGAAGGACTCTGCGGCAATCCGGCAAGATAAGCTGATTGCGGAAGATTTAAATCTTTTGCATCAACGCCAAATACACCTTGCGCGGCCGTTTGAATTCCGGCAATATTTTGCCCTGAAGCATCACGACCATATGGAATAATATTCAAATAGGCTTCCAGGATTTGGTCTTTACTGAAGAAGCGTTCCAAGCGAAGTGATAATAATATTTCCTTTGCTTTCCGTTCAAAAGATACTTCATTCGTCAGTATCTGATTTTTGATCAGCTGCTGTGTTAATGTACTTCCGCCTGTTTTAACATCAGCATTGGTGGCTTCTTGAACAACGGCACGAACGATTGCCTTTGGTACAACACCTTTGTGCTCCCGAAAATTTTCATCCTCTGTGGCGACGACTGCATTCAGCAGTGTATCAGAGACATTTTTTAGTGAAACTTCTTCTCTATGTATGTCTGATTGAACATCACCGATATAGTTATTGTCGGCAAAATAGAGCTCTGACGTTTCTTCATAATTATAAATATCTTTTTCCATTTCGTCATAACTTCGGATTGGTTCATCTTTAACAAGTGAAGCGAAATAACCTGCACCAACACCAAATGCAAAGACGGCTCCGACTACACCGACAACGATGAAAATCAGGATAATATTCCAAACAATATCATACGTTACACGGGAGGAACGCTGGATTTTTCCGGCTTTCCACATCTCTTTCACTTTCTTGTTATATTTATGAAGTATTTGCTTGAAATTATCCACGATAAAAACCTCCTAAAATTCCATATTATATTATAGCATATGCGCTTTTTCAGTAGTACATAGAATATGAGATTTTCAGATTATCCTGATAAGAGCGATTGGTGTCCCTTTGTTTGAAAAGGTATAGTAATTTGACAATATTTATGTTAACCTTATTAATAATTAGTTTACATATATGGAGGTGCCGAATGAATCAAAGTCAGTCAAATTTACGAAAAGTCATCATATGTGCGCTGTTTGCAGCTATTACGGCCGTGTTAGCACAAGTTGAAGTACCGCTCCCGCTTGTGCCAATAAGTGGGCAAACATTGGGAGTTGGCTTAACCGCGACCATTATTGGCAGTAAGCTAGGGGCTATTGCAATGATATGCTATGCTGCTTTGGGAGTAGTCGGGGCCCCGGTATTTGCCGGTTTTAGTGGAGGTGCCCAGGTATTGATAGGACCAACAGGCGGCTACATTTTTGGATTTATTCTAACAGCTTTTGTCACTGGACTTATTTTGGAAAGGACAAGTTTCACTTTTTCCATGGCTATTGTTGCTAATATAGCAGGAATGATCATCACATTGCTATGCGGTACAATTCAATTGAAATTCGTTCTTGATTTGAACTGGTCACTCGCTTTAGCATCAGGCGTTTATCCTTTCATTGTAGTTGGTTTAATGAAAGCTGTTTTGGCCAGCTGGATTGGAATTTTGCTTAGAAATCGATTAATACGGGCGAATATCCTGCTGAGGCGAAAAGTGCTTGAAATATTAATTGCATTTTAATTGGAAGTGTGATAAAAATAGATAATACTATTTATATAAAAGGCATGGAAGGATCGAAGTAGTGAAGCAAATCCCTGTTGAAGCGAGCTAGTGGTGGTGGGAACTAGTATATATTTGCTGAACGAATTACAATCCGGAGCTTTTTTCTTTCGCAAAGAAAAACGGTGAGTGCATCGTTAACAACCCCAAAGTGGCATGTATGTGCAACAAGGGTGGTACCGCGAGCAAAATCTCGTCCCTTTACCGTTAGGGATGGGATTTTTTTATTTATTTTCTAGAACAGTTTAAAGGAGAATGAGCAAGATGAATATTTTGAGTGATTTACAAAATCGGGGATTAATTCACCAAACTACAGATTTACAGGGATTGGACGAATATTTGCAGAACAACCAGGTGACGTTATATGCCGGATTTGATCCAACGGCTGACAGTCTGCATATTGGTCATCTAGTTCCTGTATTAATGCTGAAACGGTTTCAGCGGGCAGGGCACAAGCCAATAGCTTTGATTGGCGGCGGAACAGGGATGATTGGTGATCCGAGCGGGCGATCAACCGAACGATCGTTAAATGAGGCTGCGGTCGTCAAAGGATACAGTGACAAAATCAAACAACAATTAGCACATCTGCTTGACTTTAATCATGGGGAGAATGCAGCAGTTGCCCGTAACAATCATGATTGGTTGGCGAGCATGACGATAATCGATTTTCTGCGTGATGCCGGGAAACACTTTGGGATTAACTACATGCTTGCAAAAGAATCGGTTTCAGCACGAATTGAGCAAGGAATTTCATTTACTGAATTCAGTTATATGATTTTGCAGTCGCTTGATTTCCTTAAGTTATATGAGCAGGAGCATTGTACATTACAAATCGGCGGTAGTGATCAATGGGGCAATATTACAGCTGGCATGGAATTAATTCGTCGAACAAATACGCAACCGGATGAGGAAATTAAAGTTTATGGGTTGACTGTTCCGCTTATTACCAAAGCCGATGGCACAAAATTTGGCAAAACTGCTGGCGGGGCTATCTGGCTCGATCCGAAAAAAACGACACCATATGAATTTTACCAGTTCTGGATTAATACGGATGATCGTGATGTGATTAAATTTCTACAATACTTTACGTTTTTGGAGCAGGATGAAATGGAACAACTGCAGCGGGAAGTGGAACAACATCCAGAAAAGCGGCTGGCACAAAAACGATTGGCAGAGGAAGTTACCCGAATGGTTCACAGTCAGGAAGCACTTGACCAGGCCCAAAAAATATCTGCAGCGTTATTTAGTGGTAACATAAAGCAGTTGTCTGCAGATGATATTGAGCAAGGTTTCAAAGACGTTCCAACATATGATATGGAAAAACAGGAAATTGGCATCATCGATCTTTTGGTGAACGCTTCCATTTCCCCGTCCAAACGACAGGCAAGAGAAGATGTCAACAATGGCGCAATTTATATCAATGGTGAACGAAACCAGGATGTGCAATACACGATTTCTTCTGGTGATCGAATCGGGGATAAGTTTACCGTTATTCGGAGAGGGAAGAAGAAGTACTTTTTGATCAAGTATCAATAAAATTAAAGCGAGTATCTTAGTTATCGGATACTCGCTTTATATAGGAAGTTTGTGTGACTTTGGGTGTTGGTTGTAGCTTTGAAATAAAGTTTGATAATTTATAAAAATGTTTAATACAATAACGTTGCCAAGATGGATTGTTACAATTCAACAAACAGGGCATATTGTTAAAGAATAACAAGGGGTTTGAGGAGTATTGAAAAGATATTAAGAGCAACTCAAGTAATTTTAGTAGTTATATTGCTTGCCATGATTGTGGTGTCCATTGTTGCCACCAGCCATCCTTCCGAGATAGAAAAATAAAAAAGGAAGATAACAAAAGTTGATTCCAGAAAAGGGCGCTTGACTTGAATAAAGGATTAGCGCCTGTATCCCTTTTTATGGCCATTTTGTCGAGGGACCTTTTCATATATTTATATACAATGATAATAACAAAACTGATTAAAAAGAAGGTACTATCTTGGAGATTGTTACTGATAAATTAATATACATAGCTTTATTTATTTTTATCATTCATTCTATTGAAACGCTCGCTTATGCTGTGAGGTTATCGGGTGCAAGGGTAAAGATGATCGCTTCTGCTTTATCCCTTTTTAATATAATGGTGATGGTTTCAAGATTGGCAAATATGATGCAGCAACCTTTTACGGGGAGTTTAATCGATACTGCGCCAAGTAATAATGCACAAGAGTTTGTAGCTACTCAATTTCGTTTTCTCATAGGGGCATCCACAGTTGGAACAATTTTTGGGATACTTTTACTTCCTACTTTTATAGCTCTATTTTCAAGGGCAATCATTCATTTATCTGAAGAAAAGGGCTCTGTTCCTTCTTTATTTAAAAGACTATTTTCCTTACAGTACATAAAACGCGGTATAACACATTTTACTTTACCAAAATTTTCATACCTAAAAGATACTAAAATCAAAGATATTCCAATAAGATTGTTTTTGGTAAATATGGTAATAACCGCAATATATACAATTGGTGTGTTATCTGCATTATATGCAGCATTACTAACACCTGAGCGTGCCTCAACAGCTATTATGGCATCCGGTTTAATAAATGGTATGGCAACAATACTGTTAGTTATTTTTGTTGATCCAAAAGTTTCCGTGGTTGCTGATGATGTTGTTAATCAGAGAGGTAGTTATCAAACACTTAAAAACATTTCCTTGATGATGGTTACATCAAGACTATTAGGTACATTGCTGGCACAATTGTTCTTTATCCCTGGTGCAAAATATATTGCTTGGTTCACACAATTTATAGTTTAAAATTCTTTCCACAATCGGACGTGGATCTGGAATAAGAATTATTATGATGAGTATTACACTTCTAATGGTGTCGTTTGCGACGACAACTGCAACAATTTAGTGGGGTGTCCCTCTAGGTGTAAGTATTTTTGCTAACAAAACAGGTACAACAATTATAATGCGTTCATTAGCAAAGGAACCAAAGACGAGTTAGAGTTGTAATTTGAGCTATACAACTAACGGGAACGCTTGTTAAATAAGAATGTGTCTTTTGTAAGAGGATAATTACCCAATTTGCAACTACCCAGAACGAGTAGAGACATTAATATAACTGTTACTTTCTATATCTACATAGGATTACCCTGTTTGTAGTACTGGTGGTGTAAGAATTTATCCAAAAAACAGATTGCGTCCGATGTCAGTTTAAAAATGATACTGAAGGAACAAAAAGTAAAAAAATAAATGTGTATAAACATTGATTTCGTGGTATAATTAACATAGAAAGATGATAAGTGCATACACTAATAAAGACCGCCCATGCTGTTACATGGAGCGGTCGCAATAGACCGAACCCCATCAAGAGGGGCTAGGCAGCTTAAGGAAAAAATAATCCCTCAGCGCTGGTCAAACGCATATGAGGGGTTATTTTTTATGGTTTTTGTCAGACATAATAAACGCCACCAACATCCCGAAGGATATCATCAGCGTTAGTGCACTAACAATGTCCATTGGCAAGCACCTCCCTCCCTGGGAAGTCTCTAAGCGTTGACTAACGGCAGATCGACAGTGCTGCCAAACCCCTCATGCGAAGCCAGTCTATTGTGTTTTATTATAACATATAGCTATCATTTATACTGTAATTAATTAGGAATTTTTTGTCTTCTTCAAACTGGCATTAATTTAACAACAGCTAGTATAAATCATTTGTTCAGTAAACGGGTGTTTTTGCTGAAAAATGTACCAATTCATGAGGACTAATCCGTTTTAAACAATCTTTTTTCAAAAACCATCAAAAAAACCCTGGAAAACGTTGATGCAACGTTTTCCAGGGTTTAAAATACTATCGATTTCCCGACATTTCAATTAACGTGAATAGAATTCAACAATCAGTGCTTCATTTATTTCTGCTGGAAGCTCTGAACGTTCTGGGTAACGTGTATACGTACCTTCCAATTTATCCTCATCAAATGATAGATATTCTGGTACGAAGTTATTTACGTCAATTGCTTCTTTCACGATATCAAGGTTGCGTGAACGTTCGCGCAAACCAATAACTTGACCAGGTTTTAAACGGTAAGATGGGATATCTACACGTTTACCATCTACCGTAACGTGACCATGGTTTACCAGTTGACGAGCTTGTCTGCGTGTACGTGCTAAGCCAAGGCGAAATACGATGTTATCCAAGCGGGACTCTAGTAACACCATGAAGTTTTCACCATGGATACCTTTCATTTTACCAGCTTCATTAAACGTATTTTTAAATTGACGTTCATTCAAGCCGTACATGAAGCGCAGTTTTTGTTTCTCTTGCTGTTGCAAGCCATATTCCGAAACCTTCTTGCGTTGGTTCGGGCCATGCTGCCCAGGAGCGTAAGGACGTTTATCTAATTCCTTACCAGTTCCAGTTAATGAAATGCCAAGACGACGTGATTTTTTCCATACGGATCCAGTATATCGTGCCATTAGACATTTCCTCCTTTATAGTATATTTGCATAAAAAAAAGTGCGTGTTCCGGCGCTGCTCATTTTGTTTTCATGTACCATCGCTCCAGCAGCAGAGAGTTACACGATACACCTTCTGAACTTGTTTCAAAAGGAACAAAATGATGACATACGTGGTTCACATAGGCCGCTTTTATTTTACACAAGGAACAGTATATAAGTTTTATCAAGGAAAGTCAATGATTTTAGCAAAATACACAATAGAAATAAAGTTTTCTTATATTATTTTATAGGAAAAAATAACTATATAGTTTATACTTTATGTATAAAGACCCATTTCAAAATAATTTAATATTCAAACCCAATTATCCTCATGACAGGTGGTAATATGATGAGTGTGAGCATACAATGGCAAGAAAAATTAAGAAGTATATTTTTTGAACTGATAAAGGAAGTGCCAACCTGTTCGTATGATGAACTTCTTTCCCGGCTTATTATGAAACTGCAGGATAGTCTAAAGGTTTCCGTTATAGTGATTTATGAACATGATGACTGGAATAATACGTTTAAGCAAATTACTAGTCAAATGTTGCAGCTTAACGAGCAATGTCTTTTACGAGACGGCAACTTGGCTATTCATCAGAATAAAATTGTCCGTGTTCAAGAAGCGTTTAACCCCCCGGGTACAAAGGAAGCATTTATAATCCCGATTACACCCGAATATAAGCCGTCGAGCTTCGTTGGATTGTCCATTCCGGCAAGCTGTGACCCGGGAGCAGATAAATTACTCTTGTTACTGAAAAACGAGTTAGAGCATTTTATGGGTATTTTGAACTATTTTCGGGGGAGGAGAGACAGCGAGAGCAGGAATGAATTTTTGTTTTACTTAACAACCCGCTTTTATTCGTTAACAAATAAAAACGATATATTAATCGAAATTATCAATTCGTTAAAAATAAGATATCCAAAATTTACATACTATCTCTTATTATCACAGGATTACCAGGTGGATCATTCGCTTCCTGTTAAAACGATTGAATATAGTGATGATGAGACAAAACGGGTTAGCACCCAGGCATTTATATCCGGTGAGGTGCAATTGGAAGATCGTGTGCGGGAAAAAAATACTTGCTTATATGCGCCGTTAAAAGGCAGTCAAGGTGTTTACGGCGTTCTGCAAATCGTTACGCCAAGAGTGGTTAACTTTCCTGATGAAGAAATTGAATTTATGAGGCAATTTGCAAATGCTGCAGGGAAAGCAATTGAAAACGTAACCCTTTACTCCTATTCGAAACGACTGATATCGGATCTAAAGATGATTAATGATGCCACACATCAATTAAATTCAAATCTAAAACTTTCAGAGATAACAGCAATCGTTAAACAGCAAATCATTGATACATGTCGTACATCGCAGGTCGGGTTTATTTATTATCTTGAAGAAGAGGGAAAATTTGATATTTTACCTGGAAGTACCGACTATCATTATTCAAAACAAGGTCGCCAGTTTACAAAGCACATGCTTGATGAATTGGAATGGAAAAAGGAAGCCATTTTCAGCGGTGATTTTAAAGAGATGCTCAAGCTTCCATTTTGTTCCGTAATGGTGATTCCAATGCTCAATTCCGGGAAAATTCATGGCATGGTTACGATTATGCATGAAGAGGCATACTATTTTTCTTTTGAAAGCTTTAAATTAATGCAATCATTGATTCAGCATTCCACATTAGCATTGGCAAACGCAATTTTGAAAGATCGATTAGAGAATGCAGTTATTACAGATTATCTGACAACATTATATTCAAGAAATTATTTGGATGAGAAAATTCAGCTTCATATGGCAACTGCTGATCGTGGTGCATTAATATTATTTGATATCGATGATTTTAAGATGGTTAACGACACATATGGACATAACACTGGTGATGACGTCATTAAACAAGTTGCTGAAATTATAAAAATAAATTTAGGTAATGATGATATACCTGCACGGTGGGGCGGGGAAGAACTGGCTATCTATTTGCCTGATGCAACAGTGGATGACGGCGTACAACTGGCGACTCAAATCAGAAAGCAGGCAGAAACTACTACCAATCCGTTAATTACACTCTCCTGTGGGGTGTCAACATGGACCAATAATACCAATGATTCTGTGAAGGAATTGTTTATCCGGGCTGACAAAGCATTGTATGAAGCAAAAAGTGTTGGTAAAAATTGCGTTGTCAAAGAAAATGAACGAAAAAACAGTATCAAGTGAAGAAGAGGGGAATGAATGAGAATTTAAAAGCTGCGGTTCCAGTATGGCTGACCGCAGCTTTAAGGTTTAGGCTTAACTTAAAAATCCTTCGACGATCTTGGCAAATTTTTCAATATATACTTCATCTGTCTTATCAAACCGGTTTGTGCTTGGACTGTCAATATCCAATACACCGTAAATCTCATTATTTATGATTAAAGGTACAACAACTTCGGAACGGCTCGCACTGTCACAGGCAATATGTCCAGGAAATTGGTTGACGTCCGCTACCCGTTTGGTTTTTCGCTCTTTTATCGCGGTTCCGCACACACCTTTTCCAAATGGAATGCGGATACAAGCAGGCAATCCCTGAAAGGGGCCCAGAACGAGTTCGTCATCTTTCCAAAGGTAAAAACCAACCCAGTTTATGTCAGGTAAAAACTGATTTAATAATGCAGATGCATTAGCCATTATCGCAATTGGATCTGTTTCACCTTCCGATAGGGCTTTTAGCTGTTTAAGAAGCAGTTCGAAATCTTTCACTTTATCACCGGAATACACTTGTGCTTGAAACATTCTTCATTTTCCTTTCTGCTGGTGAATTTCGACATTGGTTTGCAGGAAATGTCGAGAAGAAATTGCAGGATTATCGTCCACTTTGTCGTAAATATGAAGTAAGGAGATGAAAACATTGAAAAATAACCCCTCAAAACAAAAGGTTATCGATGCAGCCTCTTCCCTGTTTTTTCAAAAAGGGTTTCACGGCACATCGGTACGTGACATTGCTGATAAGGCTTGTGTTAACGTTTCGCTGATTAGTTATTATTTTAAAAGTAAGCAAGGACTATTGGAGCACGGTGTAACACAATATTATGAGACATACCTTAAGACAATCGAGGACACACTGCAACAGTCTGAACATGACACGGAATTAAGCCGATTGAAAAAGTTAATTGAAACTATTATACAGTACAGACAAAATAATCATCAATTTTCTTGTTTTATTCTGCGTGAGCTTTCTCTTGATTCCGTGTTTGTCAGGGAAATGGCCGTTACATACATAGCAAAGGAAAATTATTATATAAGCAATGCATTTTTCGCGATATTGGGCAAACATAAAAAACAGGAATTGGACAGGCAGTTTTTGTTAATGCAATTGAAAGGGATGTTAATTACCCCATATATACTGCAGAACGAATGGAAAAATCAAGTGATTGGCGAGCACTCTCACCAGATGTTTGTCCGTAAATATGTGCAAACGATTCATGAATGGCTGGATTTTATTGTTGCAGATTAAGGAAATGGGCGACCTATTTCTTTTTTTATAGGTAAGAAAGTAATAAGAATCCGGGCTCTATTCCACTCATGTCAGGGTAGTCCATGTCCGGCTCCAGCGCCCAGCGGCTAGTGTGCTTCCTTCACCTCCGTACGATAAGTCAACATCGGTTCGGGGAAGGAGGAAGGCCGACTAAGAACGGCCTTTGCGGCCAACGTCGGCATACTCCTTTTGCAGGGGCATGTTTCCTTTATCTCCTACGGTAGGAATGTTCGGTTAAAACCGCCGCTTTGCGCGGCAACACCGAACCACCCTGCTTGGCAGGGCGCAGCATATACGCCGCTAACCGGGCGCTTCCGCCTTTGTTCCGTCTTTTTAAATAAAAAATTTGTCAAATCGTGAATTTATTTGGTTTTTTTTAGCCAAAATTGCTGTTTACGTGGTATCATATTAATAATAAAGTCTGAGTTTACATATTTAATTTTTGAGCGTGGGTTCAAAAGTAGGATAAAAAAGGATTGAAAAGTACACCAAGGTGTCATTTTACCGGACGTTTTGAACATACCTGTTTTTCAAGAGATTTAGGGAGTTACCCTCTTATGCAGGAAGGAATATTAGGAGGATTTGTATGGCATATATCATCGGAACGATATTAGTTATTATTGCATTAATTATTGTTGGCCTTATTTTACGAAAACGGGTATATGATGTTGTAGATCGGCAGGAAAGCTGGAAACTGGATATTATGAACCGGAATATTGCTTCTGAATTGCAGCGCATTAAAAGTTTAAATTTATCCGGGGAAACACAGGAAAAGTTTGAAGCATGGAAAGAACGTTGGGAATATATCGTAACGCGTGAGTTGACTGATGTTGAGGAGCTTTTGTTCGAAGCGGAGGAAGCTGCTGATAAATACCGTTTTCCAACTGCCAGAAAAATTTTGCGCAAGTCAGGGCAAACATTGCAATCGATTGAAGAAAATATTGAAAAGATATTACAGGAATTGGACGAATTGCTTGAATCAGAGGAAAACAGCCGGCTGGAAATTGAACATATCGAACCAGAAATAAAAGCATTGCGAAAAAAATTGTCACAGCAGCGGTATTTATATGGCAAGGCAGAGGTTCGCTTTGATGTGGCAATGGATGAGCTCGAAGAAAAACTGGCAAAGTACCATGGCCTCACCAAATCCGGTGATTATTACGAAGCACAGCAAATTGTTGATGAATTAAAAGTGGAGCTTGAATCACTTCAGCAGCAAATGGCAGAGTTTCCGTCCATTTACAAAGCCTGTACCCAGGAGTTGCCTGCACAACTAGATGATTTATATACTGGATTGAAGGGCATGAAGGAGGATGGCTACCGTGTGGAACATCTGGGATTTGAGAAGGAAATACATAGCTATCAGCGCCGTTTACTGGATTGCGTCCGCTCATTGGATAAAGGCAATTCCGAGGATGCAAAATTGATTATTCCCGAGATGGATGAGCGAATAAAAGAAATGTATGTGCTGCTGGAAAAAGAGGCAATTGCCAAAAATTATATGGAAACACAAATTCCAAACTATCAGCATTTACTGAATGAATTAGGTACCTCTTTTCATGAGACAAAAGCAGAAGTGGAATCATTAAAAAGGGCCTATTATTTTGAAGATGGAGATATGGAAAAATATTTAACGCTGGATAAAGCTATCTCCCAACTCAACAAACAACTGGAAGACCTGTCCGCAAATATGGAAAACGAAAAAAAGTCACATTCAGAGCTGCGCGACAGCTTGGAAGCCGGTTTTCAACAGATTGAAACACTGCAAGCGGAGCATGAAGAATTTAAAAACCGGATTCGGAATTTGCGAAAAGATGAACTGGAGGCGAAAGAAAAGCTTTCCGAAATGAAAAATCAGCTTAGCAACACCATGCGTAAATTAAATAAAAGTAATATCCCTGGGGTTCCCACATTTATTTGGAACTTGTCGGAGGCGGCAAGCGAAAAAAATATGCAGGTTTTGAAGGCGTTGGAAAAACAGCCATTAGATATTACAGAAGTTCAACAAACATTGGCGGAAGCGCAAAGGAAAGTTGATTCACTAATGGAACAAACCGATATAATGCTTGACCAGGCGTATCTAACGGAGCAGGTAATTCAATATGCGAACCGGTATCGCAGCAAATATCCACTCCTGGCAGCAAAATTGGCTGAATCCGAACGATTATTCAGATCATATGAATACGAATTATCACTGGAACAAGCTGCAAAGGCGCTGGAAGAAATTGAGCCAGGTGCCTTAAAACGAATTGAGGCATTTCAAGAAGAGGTTATGAATTAGTTACACGGAAGGCTGTCTTATGGAAATGATGAAATCCGTTTCCCTGAGCCAGCCTTGTCTATTTTTTACAAAAGAGGTTGGATAAATGATCTATCTAGATAATAGTGCTACAACGAAACCATATCCTGAGGTAATAAAAAGTTTTCAACAAGTATCGGAAAACTATTTTGCAAATCCTTCTTCGATTCACCAGTTTGGTGGAGAAGCGGAAAAACTGCTGCTGAAGGCGAAAGAACAAACAGCAAAGATTTTACGGGTTGAACCGGACGAAATAATTTTCACCTCTGGAGGCACGGAAGGTAATAATACAGCGATTAAAGGAATTGCACTCGAACATCAGACGCGGGGAAAACATATTATTACGTCAGAAATTGAGCATCCATCGGTATTGGAAGCATGTCACGCTTTGGAAACATTAGGATTTGCGGTGACATATTTACCTGTTAACCAAAATGGTCTCGTATCCATAGCGGATGTGAAACAAGCTATTCGAAACGATACGATTCTGATTAGTATTATGCATGTTAATAATGAACTCGGGTCAGTTCAGCCGATTGAAGAAATCGGTTCTATTGCAAAAAACAATCCGAAATTGTTTTTCCATGTTGATGATGTACAAGGATTGGGAAAACTCCCATTAAAACTGAAAAATAGCGGGATTGATCTATGTACGATGTCCGGTCATAAAATTCATGGTCTGAAGGGTACAGGTATTTTATATGTTAACAAACGCACGAAATTATTTCCATTATTCCATGGTGGTCACCAGGAACGGAATATCAGATCCGGAACCGAAAATTTGCCCGGTGCAGTCGCTATGGCAAAGGCATTACGTTTAATTTCCGATAAACAGAAAAATAATAATGGGGAAATGACCAAATTACGGGATTATCTGCGCACTGAATTGGAAAAGATTCATGGGGTTGTGATTAATACACCAGAAAATGCGGCACCGCATATCATCAATTTTTCTGTTCCAGGCTTGAAGCCGGAGGTTATTATTCATATGCTTGGCGAGCAGCAAATTTATATCTCAACAAAATCGGCATGCTCATCAAAACTAACGGATGAGAGCAGGATTTTAGCTGCCTGCGCGTTGGACAAAGTACGGACAACGTCAGCACTGCGGGTAAGTTTATCGTATGATTCAACAAGACAAGAGGTTACAGCCTTTTTACAGGCACTGAAAAAAGCAGTTGATCAATTAAAAGAGGTAATGGAGTAGATAGCATGGAATTCGATCATATATTAATCCGGTATGGTGAAATGGCCTTAAAAGGAAAAAACAGAAAAAAATTTATCGTTAAATTACAAGAAAATATCCAGCGGAAATTAGCCGATTTCCCTGACGTAAAAGTAACAAGGACACAGGGAAGAATGTTTGTCCTGTTGAATGGAGAGGATCCTGTCCCGATTGTTGCCAAATGTAAAGAAGTGTTTGGGATTCATAGTCTGAGCTTGGCAATCAAAGTGGAAAATGATGAAACAAAGATAAAAGATGCGGCACTATATGCATTAACCACCAGTGAAAATGTGAAGACATTCAAGGTTTCTGTCAAACGAATCGATAAAAACTTTCCGATTCATTCACAGGAAATGAACCAGGTAATCGGAACCCATTTACTAGTCAATACTACCAGATATAAAGTCGATGTACACAATCCGGACCTGGAAGTAAAAGTTGAAATTCGTACGGAAGCAACATATATTACAGCAAGCATCATTCCTGGATTAGGAGGATTGCCGGTCGGAACTTCCGGAAAGACATTACTCATGCTTTCTGGTGGAATCGACAGTCCCGTTGCAGGATTCCTGGCAATGAAACGTGGTGTCGAAATTGAAGCAATTCATTTTCACTCCCCGCCATTTACCAGTGAGCGTGCCAAACAAAAGGTGCTTGATTTAGCCCGTAAGCTAACGGAATATGGAAATACGGTTAAGGTGCATATTGTCCCATTCACCAAAGTACAGCAGTCCATCTTTCGCGAAATGCCCGATGGATATGCTATGACGATTATGCGGCGAATGATGTTCAGAATAAGCGAAATACTTTGTGAAAAGGAACATATTTTATCGATTACAACTGGTGAAAGTCTCGGTCAGGTAGCCAGTCAAACAATGGAAAGTATGAATGCCATTAATGAAGTGACAACTATGCCGATTCTCCGGCCGCTAATTGCTATGGATAAAAATGACATCATTAAGGTATCCCGAACTATTCATACGTATGATATCTCTATTAGACCGTATGAAGACTGCTGTACGATCTTTGTCCCGAAATCACCTAAGACCAGGCCTGGAAGGGAAAAGGTAAATTATTTTGAAGGGCAAATGAATATTACGGAAATGCTTGAAGAAGCTGTTCGAGGGATTGAAACAGTAAAGGTAACAAATAAGAGTGATACTGTTGGAGAATTCGATGATTTATTTTAGTTACTTCCGGTTTTTTGAGATTATGCTGAATATGTTTATAATCTCATAAAGGTGTAAAAACAAGTTGGCAATTCTAACAGGAACTACCAATAGAAAAATTGCATGTTTGTCCCCCTTGTTACACATTATATAAGTACCAAGGAGGTGAGGAACATGGCTTCTAATAATAATTCAAACCAATTAGTTGTACCTGGTGTACAACAAGCATTGGATCAGATGAAGACTGAGATTGCTCAAGAATTCGGCGTACAACTTGGTGCCGATACTACCTCTCGTGCTAACGGTTCTGTTGGTGGAGAAATCACAAAACGTTTGGTAACAATGGCTGAACAACAATTTAGCGGACGTCAACAATTTTAAATGAAATGGCTAAGAAGGCTACCTCGGGTCGAGGTAGCCTTCTATTTTAACTTACTATAATGTCTTTTGTTTACAAGAATGTTCTCTTCACACGATCCCAGTAAGAGTTATTTTTTAATTTGACAGTCTTTATTACTTTATCACTGAGGGTAACCGTGATGTTTTTAATGTTCTTTATCGGGAATGCTTCATTGTCCAACCCAATAATTGGATGATCATTACCATCCTGAATAACATCAAGCCCCAGTTTCCGGTCTTTATTCAATACAAATGAGGAACCGAGCGTGCGATAACGATTATTGTTAAGTGAAGCAAGTTCCGAAACTTGGAAACAAGGTATCTTTGGATCAATTACTGCACCACGGGTTGATTTGTTGTAGCCAGTTGACCCGGTCGGGGTTGCCACGATTAACCCATCACCACGGAATGTTTCAAAATACATATCATCGATCCGAACATCAATGACGATTGTTTTAATAATGGTAGAACGAATACTAATCTCGTTTAGACAGTAAAAAGATGTTCCGTCATTAACCTGAACCGTTATAACCGGGAATTTGCGTACCTCCATTTCTTCATTCACCATTGTATCAAGCATCGCTTCAAAATTATCCATATTGAAATCACAGTACAATCCCGATTCATCTGACCTTGTTATTCCAGCGTATAAACAATCCTGACGAAATCCCGTTTTGCGAACTGCCTGCAAAAACGCGCCATCTCCGCCAACACTGATAATGATACTTGCATCTTCTGGATCGGTAACAATGGAAAAACCATTTCCTTGAGCTAAATCAAATAACGGCTTTAATGTACTATCCAAGTCATTTTCTCGTCTGTAATAAAAATAGATATTTTTACGGTTTGGCATTGTTTGATTGCCTCCATTTTCAAGTCTGCTGTTTATTAAGTTTATCACGTTAGTGCCATTTTTTCACGCATTAACGGGCTATAGGGCTATAATATCCCCATCTTTAAGCGAGTGTAAACCAAAAACGTGAAGGGGAGATAAATAGCCCGTAAATATCCGATTTTAGGAACAAGGACTAAAAACCCACGTGCACTGATGACGTCTTTGTGACCGCATTGCACAGGCCTCAGGCTAATTCAGTGGCAGAGTAAGGGCAGGCTGGAACCGTCACGTCCGCATGCCTTCGCCTTTCTAGTACATCTTGTGCGAAGGAACCCACCGCTGAATGAGGTTTCACTTTATCATACATGCGATTTTTTGGTTAAAAATTGTTGAACTGATACAAAATAGTAGTGAATGAATTTTTTTCCTATATCAGGAGTTGAGAACTTTGTTTTGGATTATTCTGTTCCTATTCATTTTCGGTAGCGGAATTCTGCTATTATTTTCGCGTGTCTATATATCATTTTCATTGGAGTATAGCGATGATAAGCCGATTTCAATTGTCTATGTCCGGTTGTACGGGATCCGTTTTTTAAAAAGAAAAATTGACCTGTCCGAACTGGGAACTGCAGATGTATGGAAAGATCAATTGGCTAATAAAAGCTTTAAGGAAAAACTGGAAGTAATTCATCAGGTGATGCAAAGCTTTTTTGACATTGTTAGTGATACGATGATGGCTATGCGAATATTTTTAGATAAATTATCTATTCATAAAATTGAATGGTACTCCCGGTTTGGTACTGGGGAGGCCAGCACAACGGGATTAGCAGCCGGGGGATTATGGACAATAAAAGGGGCGCTGATCGGTTTAGTAGATCATCTCAGTCATGTACATTGTTTACCAAATATTGATGTTCAACCAGATTTCCAGAGCAAATACATTTATTCAAAATTTGATTGTATGGTATCGATCAGAATAGGACAAGCTATACACGCACTTATTAAAGTGATACGGAAGTCGTCGTTTCGTAAAAGAGAAGTATTGATATAAAAGAGGATATGAACAAAGGCGCTGGAGCCTGACGTGGCCTACTTTGCTGTAAGCATAATAACGCCTCAAATTTTATATTTTCTTTACTATTCAAAAAGGAGGATCCCGAAATGAGTGAACATCCAATTCAAGGTTTAATGACAACGGCAATGGAAAATTTGAAAGATATGGTTGAAGTTAATACGATTATTGGTGATCCAGTTGAATCGCCTGATGGAAGTGTGATTATACCGGTTTCAAAGGTTGGATTTGGTTTTGCGGCCGGTGGCAGTGAATTCAGTGGGAAAAAGAAAGGCTCGGACTCGGATCAAGGAGATAGTGGTGGCGGACAGAAAGAGATGCCGTTCGGTGGTGGTAGTGGTGGTGGTGTATCAATCACACCCGTCGCATTTTTAATTGTCAACGCTAAAGGTATCAAAATGGTTCATCTGGACGGGAATACCCATTTAATAGAAAAGATGCTGGATTTTGCCCCGCAGGTAGTCGAAAAAATACAGCAGCTGCTGAAGGAATCAGGAAGATCTAAGAAACCAAAGAATCAAAACAAGGATAAGGATAAGGAAGAAGAAGATAAGCAGCACTCCATTTATGATATTTAACGTGCCGTTCACAAAGTTGTTTCTATTTTTAAGTACATGATATTGGACACTACATGCCAACTTATTCATAATAAGAAGTGAGAATAAATGCAAATAAGAAGGGAATGATTCATATGGCAAATGTTACATTCCATCAAGATCCTGTCACACTTCTTGGTACAGAAATAAAAGTGGGGGATAGTGCACCCGACTTTACTGTATTGTCCAATGATCTGAAAGAAGTTTCATTAACCGATTATCAGGGCAAGGTGAAGCTTATTGCAGCTGTACCATCCGTTGATACCGGAGTATGTTCGGAAGAGACGAGGCGCTTCAATGAAGAAGCTGAAAAAATTCCGGGTGTACAGGTATTGACGATCAGTATGGATTTACCTTTCGCTCAGACACGTTGGTGTGCTGCTAATGGTATTAAAAATCTTGACACTCTATCGGATCATCGTAATGCCGATTTTGCTGAAAAATATGGTGTCCTGATTAAGGAACTACGGCTACTCGCCCGGGCTGTTTTTGTGGTGGATTCCAATAATAAGGTTACATATGTCGAATATGTAGATGAAGTAACAAACCATCCCGATTATGAAAAAGCATTGGAAGCAGCTAAAACTGCAAAGTAATGACAGATTGTCTCTCTTGCTATCGGAGTAAGAGGGACTTTTTATGCACTGAACCAATACCTCTTAAAACAGATCTCTCCTTCTAAATCTTTGTACATGAGCCCCTTTCTTTTGTTACAATAAGTACGCCTAGCGGGAAGGAACGGAGGAACAGCAAATGGAAAAATCAAACGTTGAAATACTTTTTACGTGGATTGATCATACTACAGAGACTATTCAACAGCATGCTGATGAACCTTATTTGGACAGTTTAGCAATTGCCCTTGAATGGCTTTTTTATGAGGAAACTTCCGAGATGGATGATGATATTGCAAGACAAAAAATACAGAAAGCACTAAAGGATATCAAACTTGATCAATATACAACTGAAGACATTCAAAAGGCCGTACAGTTTGCTATTTTAAAAGGAATGAAGGACTCGACACAGCCACAGCACTTGATGACGCCTGACACAGTGGCGTTACTAGTTGGGTATCTGGCTGAGAAACTGAACAAGAAAAAAGAAAAGCTTAGGGTATTTGATCCTGCCTGCGGGACGGGAAACCTGTTGACTACAGTAATTAAACAATTGAAACAGCAAACAGAGGTGTTTGGCAGTGAAGTTGACTCCACGTTAATTAAACTTGCTTTATTAAATGCCAATTTGCAAAAACAAAATGTTGAATTTTTTCATCAGGACAGCTTACGGCCGTTTCTATTGGACCCGGTTGATTTGGTTGTCGCTGATTTACCTGTCGGGTATTATCCGGATGATGTTCGGGCAAGTGACTATGAATTGCAAGCGGCTGAAGGTCATTCATACGCCCACCATCTATTTATCGAACAAAGCATGCATTATACGAAAGAAGCAGGATATGTAATTTTTGTCATTCCAGATTTTTTATTTGATAGTGATCAGGCGGACAAGCTGCAGGCCTTCTTGCAAAAAAACGCGCACATTATTGGGGTTTTAAGCTTGCCGGAAAGTGCATTCAAGTCTGAGAAAAACGGGAAAAGCATCCTGGTATTGCAAAAAAAAGGTGACCATACGAGTGGGCCAAAACAGCCATTGCTCGTAAAGCTGCCATCTTTTAAAAATGCCAAAGCAATGGATGATATTCTAGATCAAATCAATGGTTGGTTTGCCAACTATTTAAGCTAAGGGGGATGGAGTTAGATGCGTAATATTTTAGCAATAAATGCCGGAAGCTCTTCATTGAAATATCAATTGATTGAAATGCCGGAGGAGAAGGTATTGGCAAAGGGCGTTTTCGAGCGAATCGGGTTAACGGATCCGATCTTCACCATTACAATCAATGAGAATAAAGATAGCGTAATAGCGGACATACCGGATCATGAAGCAGCAGTAAAATGGCTATTGGAAAGATTAAAAACATCGGGCGTTATTAACTCACTGGATGAAATAAGTGCAATTGGTCACCGGGTTGTGCATGGTGGAGAACGTTTTACTGATTCTGTAAAAATAACGGATGAAGTTATCCAGGAGATTGAAGAAGTATCAGAATTGGCTCCTCTTCATAACCCGGCGAATTTGACTGGAATTCGAGCGTTTCAAGAAGTTTTGCCAAACGTTCCAATGGTTGCGGTGTTTGATACAGCATTCCACCAAACTATGCCGGAAAAATCGTATTTATATAGTTTGCCGTATGAGTACTATAAAAAATACGGTATTCGAAAATATGGATTTCACGGTACCTCTCATAAATATGTGTCACAGCGGGCATCTGAATTACTTGGAATTCCGTTAGATCAATTACGGCTCATTTCATGTCATTTAGGAAACGGTGCAAGTATCGCTGCAATAGAAAAAGGAAAGTCGATTGATACATCAATGGGATTTACCCCACTTGCAGGCGTTACAATGGGAACTCGCTCCGGAAATATCGATCCTGCTTTAATTCCATATATCATGGAAAAAACAGGACAATCGGCTGATGAAGTAATCAACGTGTTAAATAAACAAAGTGGTATGCTGGCATTATCAGGGTTTTCGAGTGATTTACGTGATATTGAAGAACAGGCAGGTGTTAATGATCGGGCGGAGCTTGCTTTGGAGGTCTTTGCAGCACGAATTCATAAATATTTAGGGTCGTATGCTGCCAGAATGTCTGGTGTAGATGCGATTATTTTCACAGCAGGTGTAGGAGAAAATAGTGTGACAATCCGGGAGAAGGTGTTAACCGGGCTGGAATTTATGGGTGTTTACTGGGATCCATCGCTAAATAATATTCATGGTAAAGAGGTATTTATCAATTATCCGCACTCACCGGTAAAAGTATTGGTGATCCCAACTAACGAAGAAGTCATGATTGCCCGCGATACAGTACGCTTGACGCCTTGATACTTTCCTCAGCTGATGGATAATTTCTTTTTAAAAGTAAAGAAAGTATATAAATTTAGGCTTTATTCTGCTTACGTCAGAGTTGGCCATGTCCAGCTCCAGCGCCCAGCAACTAGCAAACTTCACACTCCTTCACTACGATAAGTCAACATCGGTAAAAGGGGAAGTTCGGTTAAAACCGCGACGTCCTGTCGCAACACCGAACTGACCTACGTCCTGTAGGCCTCAGCTCACCGTGTTTCCTTTATCTCATTGCGGAGTGCTCCAGTTTGTACGTTGCTAAACGGGCGCTTGCGCTTTTCTTATTGGAGAGGGGATAGGACGATGCCACATCAAATAGCGTATAAATCGTTAAACTGCATGATTATTACAATTAGTGACACAAGAACAAAGGAAACGGATAAAAGTGGAAGGTTAATGACTGAATTGCTTAAACAGGCTGGACATCAGGTTCAATCGGCAGAAATTGTTCCGGATGAAACATCGGCTATTGAAAACAAGGTGAAAGCTGGAGCCGAAAACCCAAATGTGGACGTGATTTTGACAAATGGTGGTACAGGTATATCCTTTCGTGATGTAACAATTGAAACGATAAAAGACATGCTGGATAAAGAAATGACTGGCTTCGGCGAAATTTTCCGGATGTTAAGCTATCAGGAAGACATAGGCTCGGCAGCCATTCTTTCTCGAGCTATTGCTGGTGTAATCAATCGTACAGCAATTTTTGCGACGCCTGGATCAACTGGTGCAGTAAAGCTGGCGATGAATAAATTAATTCTTCCTGAACTATCACACGTCGTTCATGAAATTAACAAAGATAAAGAATAACAGCACCGCCTTCACATGGAAGGCGGTGCTGTTAGTGTATTTAAGGGGATAGGAAAGTATAAAATTATAGCTCTATTCAGCTTGCACCAAGGTGGGCCACGTCCAGCTCCAGCGCCCAGCGGCTAGTGGACAACACCCGCCTCCGTACGATAAGTCAACATCGGCTCGGGTAAGAAGGAAGGCCGACTAAGAACGGGCTTTGCGCCCAACTCACGTCTACCCCTTTTGCAGGGGCATGTTTCCTTTATCTCCTACGTAGGAATGTTCGGTTAAAACCGCTGCTTTGCGCAGCAACACCGAACCACCCGCGTTGCGCGGGCGCAAGCACATACGCCGCTAAACGGACGCTTGCGCCTTTGTTCATAATGAAAATGCGGGCTGTTTTAGGCTTTTTATCTGACGACTAATACATCACAATTAGCATAACGGGTAATGCTTTCGGATACGCTGCCAATTAAAAATCGTTCAACAGCATTCATTCCGGTTGCACCGCAGATGATCAAATCTGCCTTAAAGTCACTTGCCACATCCTTGGCAATTTTCACTTTTGGTGAACCGTATTCGACACAGCGTACTAAATTTTCAATACCGGCTGCCTTTGCCTTATCCGTGTAATTATCCAGTAGTTCTTTTGCATAATCCTCTGCGCGTTCTGCAAGGGTACGGTCATATGCTTCGGCCGTTGCAAATGTACGAGAATCAACAATGTGGGTGAGAATAAGTCTTGCCTTATTACGTTTTGCAATATTTAATGACTTTTGAAATGCTACCTCTGAAGCTTCTGATCCGTCAACAGCGACAACAATATTTTTGTATGCAAAGTCCATTTCGCATCTCCCCTTTTTTCTTCTTACTAATCTATACCCCTTTTTCAATAATGATAATCACCAGTAAATGTTTATTATAAAGTTCGACACCGCTTTTGTTGAAACTGGAAATAGAAATCTTAATTTTTGTTGCTATTTTGTGCACATACTAATCATGGAGGTGATTTTTTGGCTGATCATAATAAACTTCATGAAGACAAAAAAGGGATTGCAACAGTACAAAATCAGTTAATGGAAAGCTATCAAAGCGGTGTCATTGAAGATAAGGAAAACTTGTCAAACAATCGGAGCATCCACACGTTCAATAACCAAAAGAAATAGTATTCATCAATCCATCCCGGGCAGCTGGGGGTGGATTCGTTACATATAAATTGGAACAATATGCTGGTTTCGTCTTTTCACTTTGCTTCTTTTAGCTATTATATTATGTTATAATTCCATTCATGATAAGGGTTCACTTCTTTTAAGCAAAAGGAGGTAATTAATTTGGGGCACGCTCTTATAACGGCAGGAACATCTGGACTGGGAAGAATGGTTACGGAAGCATTTCTCTCGGCAGGACACCATGTTACCACAACATATCGCAGTAATTATGATAAAGCAATGAAGGTAAAGCAGGAACTGGCAGCTTATCATGATGCATTACATATTGTTCAAGCCGATGTCACAAATAAAAGTGATATTGAAACCCTGGTGGAAGCTGCAAGAGAAAACCATGGTGGGATCGACTACTTAATCAATAATGCCGGTCCGTTTATATTCGAACGAAAAAAATTAGTTGATTATACGGAAGCTGAATGGCATGAAATGATTCATGGAAACCTGGACGCGATTTTTTATTTGTTAAAATTAACGATTCCCTTTATGCGTGAGCAAAAATTTGGCCGAATTATCAATTATGGATTCCAGGGTGCAAATAGTGCATCAGGCTGGTTGTATCGTTCTGCTTTTGCCGCGGCAAAAAGCGGGCTTGTCTCATTGACGAAAACGGTTGCCTTTGAAGAGGCGGAGTATCATATCACATCCAATATGGTGTGTCCAGGCAATATTGTCGGAGAAATGAAGGAATCAACTATTATGGAAAGTCGTAAAAAATATGATGATACGACACCAATTGGAAGATCCGGGACAGGGGAAGATATTGCAAGGACCATTTTATTTTTATGTGATCAAGATTCTGACATGATTACCGGGTCTGTTTTTGAAATCACAGGAGGTCTTGATGTCATCCACCGGTATCGTTAAAATGATGCAATATCCGAAAGACTTTGATACAATGGAAGTGCTTTCATGTTAGTTGTAAAACAGATAGGAAATATTACTATTTTTAGGGGAGGCTTTTACAATGAAAATAGGGGTACCAAAGGAAATTAAAAACAATGAAAACCGGGTTGCCATGACACCAGCTGGCGTTGTCACATTAAAAAATGCTGGCCATGAGGTATATGTGGAAACGGGAGCAGGGTCAGGCTCCAGCTTTACCGATGAACAATATGCGGCTGCAGGTGCTATTATTACGCCAACAGCAAAAGAGGCTTGGGCACAGGAAATGGTCATGAAAGTAAAAGAACCGCTTCCTGAGGAATATGAATATTTTTATGAAGGACTTATTTTGTTTACATATTTACATTTAGCAAATGAACCAGCGTTGACAAAAGCAATGATTGATAAAAAGATCGTTGGAATCGCTTATGAGACCGTGCAATTGCCAAACCGGTCGCTACCATTGCTAACACCGATGAGTGAAGTTGCCGGCCGAATGGCAGCGCAAATTGGTGCGCAATTTTTGGAAAAATCCAAGGGTGGCAAAGGTATTTTACTTGCAGGGATTCCCGGGGTAAAGCGCGGAAAGGTAACGGTGATCGGTGGTGGTGCGGTTGGAACAAATGCAGCTAAAATAGCAATTGGTCTTGGCGCGGATGTTACGATTATTGATTTGAATCCGGAGCGTTTGCGGGAGCTTGATGATTTATTTGGTTCGTCCGTTAATACGGTGATGTCCAATCCGATGAATATTAGTGAAGCGGTTGCCGAATCGGATCTCGTTATTGGGGCTGTCTTGATTCCTGGCGCAAAAGCACCAAAGTTAGTGACAGAAGATATGGTACAGGCGATGCCAAACGGATCCGTTATCGTTGACGTTGCCATTGATCAGGGCGGGATTTTCGAAACAAGTGACCATGTAACAACGCACGATAACCCAACATATACGAAGCATGGTGTTCTACATTATGCGGTAGCAAATATGCCTGGAGCTGTTCCGCGCACATCAACAATTGGCCTGACAAATGTCACTGTTCCTTATGCATTACAGTTAGCTAATAAAGGCTACAGGCAGGCGTGTCTGGGTAATCAGGCATTGCGCAAAGGAATTAATACGTTAGACGGGTACGTGACATATCAGGCGGTTGCAGAATCGCATGGCCTGCATTATGATTCTGTCGATGCATTATTGGAAAAGGAATAACGAATATTACGAAATGTAATTCCAGCATGAGGGAATTATGTGTACAGAAAAATAAGCTTGGCTTGAGATGATAACTGTTGCAGCAAATTTTGCATTGTGGAAAATTTGCTGTTTTTTAATATGTCTAGGAAATTATAAAATTTTTATGCTGTGAATAACTGTGCGGCCGAATCGGCCACGTCCAGCTCCAGCGCCCAGCGGCTAGTATGCTTCCTTCACCTTCGTACGATAAGTCAACATCGACTCCCTTTGGTCGTCGTGTTTCCTTTATCTCCTACGGCTCAGTCCAGCATATACGCCGCTAATCGGGCGCTTGCGCCTTTGTTCTTGGGTTTTTGGAGGAATGCTGAAGTTTTGGGAAATGTGCTGAAGTTTGGCCGAAGTTAATGAACTGGGACTGAAAAATGATGAAGATTCTTGGAAAGTGCTGAACCAAGCCAGAAATTCGCTGAACCCCTTGAGCAAAACCTGCCACGACATAAAAAAGAGGCGAATCCATCTCAGGATACAACCTCTTTTCAATTACTCTATTATTTGCAGTTCCTTAGGTGACTTGGTTAACTGTTCCGGTCCCTTAGCTGTCATGAAGATCATATCCTCAATTCGTACGCCCCCAGTATTTGGAACATAAATTCCCGGTTCAATTGTGAAACACATACCCTCTTTTAGAGCCAACTCGTTTTTACTATGCATCGATGGGTATTCATGGGTTTCGATCCCTAATCCGTGTCCAATTCGATGGGTAAAATATGCCCCATAACCGGCTTGTTCAATATGTTCACGTGCAGTTAAATCAATTTTTCCGACGGGTGTTCCTATACGAGATGCTTCGATTGCTTTTTGTTCAGCCTGAAGTACCGTATTGTAGATGGTTTTCTGTTCATCCGTGATCGATTTATATGCAACGGTTCTGGTAATATCAGAACAGTACCCTTCAAAAATAACACCAAGGTCAAACAAAACCAGATCGCCTTTTTCGATCGTTTTCATTCCAGGATTGCCATGTGGGGAAGCGGTTTGTGCGCCGGACAACGCCATTGTGGAGAAGGACATCCCTTGAATGCCCTGCTTTTTCAGTTCGTATTCAATTTTGGCGATAATGGCTAATTCACTAACACCTTCCTGGATAGCATTAATCCCTGTTTCAATACCAAAATCTGCAAGCTGTGCTGCCTGTTTCAATAACGTGTATTCTTTTTTGCTCTTGATCACACGTGAATCGGCCAGAATTTCCTTTGCATCAACCAGACTTGTCTGCGGCAGGATCCGTTGCAATGCTTGAAATCGCTCCAGGGTAATCTGATCATATTCAATTCCGATTGATTGTGGAGTGTTTCCGGCATCGTCAATGAAATTTCGTAATAGCTGCCATGGATTCTCATCATCGTTGTATCCTAAAATTTCAAACCCCCATCCTGCCCGTTTGGCGTCCGGTTTTTCCATTGCCGGCACAATTAACAAAGGGTCATGAAAGCTGCTTACATAAACACCAATGACCCGTTCGTGAGGATCCGTATAATAGTTACTTAGGTAATAAAAATTGGCAGCAGATGTGACAAACATCCCATCTAAATCCTGCTCTTTCATTTTTGCTAAAAGTGTTTCGATTCGATTTGTCATGATTTCACCTCAAATACGTAATATATAAATAGTGTTCAAAAGGAGGATAACAAGAACAGCTTCGTTAGACGATGAGTGAACGGTGTCAGTTGGAGACTACGATTGCTATCGTCAACAAAAGGGATGTTCTTATTTGCTGGACTTTTTGAACTTCCATTATAATGTAAGTATACCAAAATTCATTTTGATTCATAAATGTTTAGGATTTTGATAAAAAAATTGAAACCTATGCAATCCTGGTTCGTAATACCTAACAAACAGGATTCTTTATAGATAAGAGGTGAGATGATGGGGCTATTTGGTAATCTGTTTTCAAAAACGCAACAAGCTAAAACGGCACCAAAAGAACGAACACCGTTAACCATTAAAGTTGGCGATATTGTGACCTTTGATTTGAGAGATTATGAAGTAGTTGGCAAAATTACGTATCGTGACGGCGGTTATGAATGGTTTGGTTATCAATTGGTGGAAGGCCATGATACAATATGGTTATCTGCAGAAATGGATGAAGAATTGGAGTTAGGTATTTACAAAAAGATCAAGCTGCCGGTTACGAAGCCATATCCAAATGAATTAACGTGTGAAAACAAGCGATACTACTTGGAAGAACGTGGCACAGCAAGGGTTACCGGTGAAGGTCGGAGTGCCAATCTTCAAGGGATCGAAACGGATTATGCAGATTACAGTGATGAGGAAGAAAAGCACTTTTTAAGTCTTGAATCCTGGGGAACAGAAATTGAAGCAAGCTATGGTTACCCAATCGAAGCATATGAATTAAAAATTTTAGCAGGATCAAAATAGAGGAGGAGTAAAAATGTTTAAATTTTTTAAACGTGTATCAACCGTAGTAAGTTCAGAGTTAAATGCGTTACTTGACAAGGCAGAAGACCCGGTGAAAATGCTGGACCAATTCATGCGGGATATGGCAGAAGATATCCGTGAAGTGGAGGCAGCAGTAGCAAAACAAATTGCCAATGAAAAAATGCTGAAGCGGAAAGCCGATGATGCACAAGCACTTGTTGAAAAACGCCAAAAGCAAGCGGAACAAGCAATTGAAGCAGGTAATGATGATCTCGCCCGCCGTGCATTACAGGATAAAAATGAACATGAAAGCCAAGCGCAAACTTTAAAAGAATCTTGGGAACGTGCGAAAAGTGATGCGGAAATTTCCCGGAATAAGCTGGATGAGATGAAAAAAGAGTACCAGGAAATGAAACTGAAAAAGGATTCCCTGCAAGCACGGGCAGAATCAGCCAAAACACGGACAAAAATGAACCGTACCATGTCTTCCATTGGCGGTGATGAGTCAAGACAAGGCTTTGAGCGAATGGAAGAAAAGGTACTCCAGTTTGAAGCAGAGGCTGAAACAAGTGAGGACTTATCACGTGCCAGCCGTACATTGGACGACGAATTTGAAGAATTGGAAAACAATAATGTTGATGATGAATTAGCTACGCTTAAAAAGAAAATGGGTAAAGCGTAATTTGACGTAATAGAACAAAAGCGTAAGCGCCCGGTTAGCGGCGTATGGACTGGACTGAGCCGTAGGAGATAAAGGAAACACGGTGAGCTGGAAGCGAACCGATGTTGACTTATCGTACGGAGGTGAAGGAAGTCCATTAGCCACTGGGCGCTGGAGCTGGACGTGGCCGATTCGGCCGCCCAGTTATTCACAGCATAAAAATTTTAAAAATTCCTAGACACAGAACAAACAGGGACAGGGATATCTGAATAATGGCCTGTCCCTCATTCTTGAGATGAAGGGGGAATCTGTTTGCGAAAGAAGTTGAGTGTTTTTGTTGGATTATTATTGATTATGCTAATAGCCACTTCTTGCTCATCCCCTTTCCAAGAGTTTTCTAACCGAGGCATGTCGGAGGAAGAAGTAACGATAACAACTGATGATATTCCAGAAGAGCCGGATAAACAAGAACTTATATCTAAAATTAAAGGAAATACAAGTGAACAAATAGATGATGTGATTGAGGCAAACTTTTCGTTAATGGATGTTGTTTCCGGAGAAGGGAATCAGCATGCAGAAATTTACGCAACGAAACGTTTTGCATTATCGGAACTTGCAACTGTCCTTATTGACGCGATGGAGCCGGAAAAGGCTAGTGAGGTAAAGGATAATCAGCAGATTTTTATTTATCCGGATCACTTTGTTACTTTAAAGGAAAGTGAAGAGGATGACAATGTTTTACTGATTGAAGTTGCGGAGGATGAATTTGTCCGGAGAAATTATTCACCAAGCTTTTTAGGTACATATTTTACATTTAGGCTTCTAGATAGTTTGTTTGGTAATAATTGGAGTAATAGAAGGGCAGAAACGTGTCGAGCGGGTGACTGTTACGGTGGATATACCGGGAAAGGCTATTATCCGGACGGAAAACCAAAACGGGGAAATACAACATTTAGAGGCGGCGGACCTGGAGCAGGAAAATAAAAGGAGTTGGTGGAATGGGACCATTTATTGCGACATTTATTTATTTTGTAATCTCAGTTGTTATTGTGTTAATTGGTTTAGTGATTTTTGAAATCCTAACGAGAAAATATAAAGATATGGATGAAGTACTTAAAGGAAATCAGGCAGTAGCATTATCAATTGCCGGCAAAATCATTGGTATTTGTATCATTTTAGCATTCGCGATTTATCATAGCACCGCGATTTATGAAACACTTATTTGGGGTGTATACGGTATTCTTCTGCAAATGATTGCTTATTTGTTATATGATTTGTTTACGAGGAAATTCTCGGTTGAGGAGCAATTGCTGAAAAATAATGTTGCGGTCGGGATTATTTCCATGAGTGTTTCGATCGGACTGGGCTTTGTTATCGGGGCATCAATTACATAATAATGAAACTTCATAGGTGGAGGTATTATTACCAAGATGCTAGATAAAATATAGAGATAAAATTGCGGTCTGCCATGTGCATGACCGCATCGTTATTTATAAAGTGTGGAGTGGAACAGATGAGTGAACAAGCCATCAGGAAAAGCAAGCTAATTTATTGGTCGTCGGGGATCGTATCGATTTGCGGGATCATTTTTGAAGTATTGTTCGGGGCATTAGGTTCTTACATATTAGGTGACGGGGTAAAACAATACACATTAACGATCTCGTTGTTCTTAACCGGAATGGGAATTGGAGCAAGCTTAAGTGAACGGGTAATGAAAAATTTAATTATTACCTTTATTTGGATTGAGTTTGGGGTAGCGATCATTGGCGGTTTCTCAAGCTTTACTATGTTTGGGATCACAGCTTTTGCCCCAGACGGAACAGATGCCTTTTATTTGTATTTGATTACGTTTTTAGTTGGTGCTTTGACAGGTGTTGAATTGCCAATTCTTATCCGGAAGGCAAATGAGATTGGAGTAACATTAAATAAAAGTACTGCACGTGTGCTATTTTCCGACTATGCTGGCGGACTTGTCGGCGGATTATTATTCGTATTTCTCTTACGTCCACAATTTGGCATGGTCAAATCAGCATTTTTAGTCGGTTGTGTAAATCTGATTGTAGCCTTAATTGTTTTATGGCTGTTCAGGAAAGAAATCCGGTCCTTTTTACTGCATGCGATAGTTGGGGGAGCAATTGGTATTTTATTGATCGCCGGTTTGTTTTTCGGGGAAGAAATGGCATTTACATTTGAGCAAAAGCTTTACCACGATCCGATCATTCATATGGAAGAAAGCAACTATCAAAAAATTATTCTAACCCATGATCAGGGAGACACAAGGTTGTATTTGGATGGCTCCTTGCAATTCAGTTCAGCTGATGAGTATCGTTACCACGAAGTGCTGATTCACCCTGCAATGGGCTTTGCCAAATCGCACGAAAATATTTTAATTTTGGGTGGCGGGGACGGAATTGCTGCCAAGGAAATTTTAAAATATAAGGATGTAGGGAAAATTACCCTGGTTGACCTTGATCCGGCGGTAATTGAACTGGCAAAAACAAATCGGCAATTGCTGAAGCTGAACGAAGGATCATTATCAAATGACAAAGTGGAGGTTCTCAATCGGGATGCCTTCCAATTTTTAGAGGGTTCAGATGAATGGTATGACGCTATCATTGTTGATCTGCCTGATCCGAATAATGAAAGTTTAAATAAACTATATACGAAGGAATTCTATTCCCTTATACGGAACCATTTAAAACCGGACGGGACAGCTATGATTCAATCCACAAGTCCGGTATTTGCAACCGAAGTATACTGGACCATATCAAAGACAGTAGAATCAACTGGTTTACATGTCAAAAACTTGCATGTTGATGTACCAAGCTTTGGCAATTGGGGCTTCGTGATGGCTAGCAGAAAGGAAATTCATTTGGATAAGATTGAGATCCCCGTTTCAACCCGGTTTTTAACAACGGATATGCTGTTAAGCTTGACTGATTTTGGTAAGGATGAAGATAATGAAATTATAAATGCCGATGGGAACATGGTTGAATTACAGCCAAATACGTTAATCGATCCAAATCTTATCCAACTATATGAAAATGCATGGAAAAACTACTAAACGGGTAGAGGATATAGGTAAGTTTTATCGAATATAATACAGTAGAAGAATTTTGAAAGGGGCGAGAAGAATGAAATTATCATTCCATGGACAAGCAGTTGTAAAGGTTGAGACGGCGGATCATACCATTTTGTTTGATCCGTTTATCTCAGGTAATGAGAAGTGCGATTTGAATGCTGACACAGTTAAGGCGGACGTCATTTTGCTGACCCACGGGCACAATGACCATGTTGGTGACACGGTGGAAATCGCCAAGCGGAACGATGCGTTAGTTGTTGCGCCGAATGAGCTGGCGAATTATTTAGCTTCCAAGGGGCTGAATACACATCCAATGCATATTGGTGGTGCACATGAATTTGATTTTGGTAAGGTGAAGTTCACTCAGGCATTTCATGGATCATCTTATACGGAGGAAGATGGAACGATTATTTATACTGGTATGCCTGCGGGGATATTACTGACTGTAGAAGGAAAAACGATCTATCATGTTGGAGATACAGGGTTATTTTCGGATCTGAAATTAATTGGCAACAGAAATGACATTGATGTTGCCTTTGTTCCAATCGGTGACAATTTTACAATGGGACCGGAAGATGCGTTAGTTGCAGCAGATTGGATCCAGGCAAAAACAGTCGTTCCGATTCATTATAATACATTTCCGGTTATTGAACAGGATCCGTATTCTTTCGCTCGTGAAGTGAAAACCGGAAAAGGTATAGTGATGGAGATTGGCGGAGAGATGGAATTATAATTAACCTTAGCAGAATGCACCTCATTTGGAGGTTGTATTCTGCTAAAGGTATGCTCCTATTTTTCTGTTGAAAATTCAGATAAAACTAGTAGATTTTTATTAATCTTTATACTATAATAGGACAAAGTGTGATTATAATTTAACGCTTGTAAAGTTAGGAGTAGTATAACCAACTAACCTTTCCCGATATCGAAACAAGTTTAGCGTAATTTGTATATTCCCCAAGGAGTAAAAAAATGACCACTTTATTCTTCTTGCTTGGCCTCATCTTCGGTTCATTCTTTAATGTTGTTGGTCTGCGTCTGCCACAAAAAATACCTTTTTCTAATGACCGATCCGTTTGCCCGCAATGTAACCACACATTATCCTGGTACGAGCTCATTCCAGTTTTATCATACATATTGCAAACTGGTAAATGCCGGTATTGTAACGGTGAAATATCACTAATTTATCCTGTAACTGAATTATTAACTGGGGGTTTGTTTGCCTTTAGTTACGACTTGATTGGTTTCAATCTGGAACTAATCGTTGCAATTCTGTTGATCTCCATGCTCGTAATTATTTTAGTTTCCGATATTACTTATCTGCTGATCCCTGATAAAGTTTTGCTATTCTTTCTGCCAATATTTATCATCATCCGTATCATCCAGCCGCTTGATCCATGGTGGTCACCAATAGTCGGTACAATCGTGGCGGTAGTTATGATTACCGCTGTTATCATCGCAAGTCGTGGTGGCATGGGAGCAGGGGATATGAAGCTGTTTGGAGTGCTGGGGGTCATTTTAGGGACTAATAAGGTAATCCTGGCATTCTTCCTATCGTGTATAACCGGGGCAACTATTGGTATGGCACTTATCCTGTTTAAACGAATTAGCCGGCAACAGCTGGTGCCATTCGGGCCTTTTATTGTCGTAGCGGCTGTTATTACTTATTTTTATGGGGATTCTCTATTAAACTGGTACTTCAATTTTCTTTTATAGGCGGTTGACCGCGATAGCTCGGGAAGTATGGGCAGAGAGCGATCGTCAATAACGTACTCGCTTAAACAGGCCGTGTGCGAGAGTGAAAATGGCAGTGACTTCTGTAATTAATAGAATTTGAGCGTCTATTCTTGTCGTCTGCCTTCTATTAAAATCCAAAGAATGGTTTCTTGTTTTCTGATTCCCACTCCATTAAGCATGAATTTTTTTTCGCATCATAAGCTGAATAATGGAGGTGATAAGATGCGGCACTATACTGTATTACGTTTATTATTAGCTTGCTTTTTTCTTTATTTTGCTTGGCCGCTTATTCCCCAGGCAGCATCTCAATTGGAAATTGTTTTCTGGGGCATCTGGCTGATCTTTCTTCTACTTGTAGTTGGTGCAAATCTTGCTACACTTTTACGAATGACCAGCCCACCGGTTATGGAACAGGAACGCGTTAGAAGCCGGGAAACGGTTAATCATTGAGGTAATCGGCAATCATCTGTATAATAAAGTCAATAATAAAAGACTAGTACAGTTGAAAGTCGGTGAGTGAGTTGGCAACAAAGCATGAGCAAATATTACAGCACATTATGTCTTTAGGTATTGGTAAAAAAATCTCCGTACGGCAAATTGCCAAGGACTTAAATGTAAGTGAGGGTACGGCATACCGTGCAATAAAAGAAGCGGAAAGCCAAGGATTGGTCAGTACAATTGAACGTGTCGGTACGATAAGAATTGAACGGAAGAAGAAAGAAAACTTTGAACGGTTAACATTTGCCGAGGTTATTAACATTGTTGATGGACAAGTTCTGGGAGGGCGCGAGGGGTTACACAAAACGTTGAACAAATTTCTTATCGGTGCCATGCAGCTCGATGCTATGATGCGTTATACGGAAGCCGATTCACTCCTGATCGTCGGGAACCGGGTGAAAGCACATGAATTGGCGATAAAGGAAGGTGCGTCCGTACTGATTACGGGGGGGTTTGATACAGCCGATCATATTAAACGTCTGGCCGATGAGAAACAAATTCCAATCATGTCAACAAGCTATGATACGTTTACCGTTGCGGCAATGATTAACAGAGCGATATATGATCAGCTAATTAAAAAGGAAATAGTTTTTGTTGAAGATATTTCTACGTCGCTTGACCATTCTTTCTTTTTATACGCGAAGGATCCACTGGAACGATGGTATGAGCTTAATGAGATGTCAACCCATACAAGGTTTCCGGTTGTAGATGAAAAGAATCGGGTGATCGGAATGGTAACGTCCAGAGATATTATCGGAAAAAAACGTGTGATGCTGATCGAAAAAGTAATGACAAAGAATCCGACAGTTGTCCAGGCGAAAACGTCTTTAGCTTCTGTTGCCCATATGATGGTTTGGGAAGGAATCGAGTTGGTTCCAGTTGTTAACCAATCTTATGAGCTGCAAGGAATCGTTTCCAGGCAGGATGTGTTGAAGGCATTACAGCAAATTCAGCGACAGCCGCAAATCGGGGAAACGATTGATGATATTGTCTCTTCAAATATTAACACTGTGGAGGGTGATCATACGATTTTCCAAGCTGATGTGACTCCGCAAATGACAAATCAGCTGGGAACGTTATCTAATGGTGTTTTTACCACGTTAATGACCGAAGCAAGCAGCCGATTGCTTCTGCATGCTAAAAAAGGGGATCTGGTCGTTGAAAATATTACAGTATATTTTTTAAAACCGGTTCAGATTGACAGCAAATTAATCATCAAACCAACTTTACTGGATGTGGGAAGGATTTACGCAAAAATAGATGTTGAAGTGTATAATGAGCAGAAATTAGTTGGCAAAGGACTGCTGATGGCGCAATTAATTGATCGTTGATGGGTTTTAACCAAAAGAAGCTGGCTGTTCCCAGGTAGCCAGCCTAGTTTTCTTTCGGATATAAACGTCTCCATTCATTTCGATAATGTTTCGTTTCTTTGATACCACGGATTAATTGCATACCGCCAAGTATGACAAATACAATTCCAATAAATAATGAAAGTCTTGTTTCATAGTATAAATACTGATTGATTCCAAAAACAAGCACAAATATACCAAGACATATTCTTGACTTGGCGTGAAAATAGTGTTGCGTTAATTTGTCTTTGCTTCTTGAAATGGCTACCCAGTAGTAAACAAATAAAACAAACGAGAGCACAATAATAATCGGGAAAATAACCATAAATTCTCTCTCCTGTATAGATTTCATATGTTATAATGAGACATTATCTATTGTAACTCGTTTAAATGAATTAAGCTAGAAGAAACCATTTATACAGATAGGAGATAAACAATGACTTTCGATAAAATAATCCAAGCCATAAATGACCATAATACGATTATCATTCACCGGCATGTAAGACCAGACCCTGATGCATACGGGTCACAGGTAGGACTGTGTGAATTAATCAAACAAACTTACCCTGACAAGCATGTATATGTTGTTGGCGAAGAGGATCCATCTTTACGTTTTTTAGCTCGAATGGATACGATTGATGACAGTGTATACCATGGGGCACTTGTGATTGTATGTGATACAGCGAATACGGAGCGGATTGATAATGAACGGTATAAAAAAGGCGAGCTGCTGATTAAAATTGACCATCATCCAAATGTTGACCCGTATGGTGATGTTATGTGGGTGGATACCGGTGCAAGCTCGACAAGTGAAATTGTTTACGATTTTTATTTATATGCGAAAGAAAAAGGCTATCAGCTGAATGATGAAGCAGCAAGACTTCTTTATGGAGGGATTGTCGGGGATACGGGGAGGTTTCTATTTCCAAGTGCAACCAAAAAGACGTTTCAATATGCAGCAGAGCTTGTAACATATAACTTCGACCGTACAGCGCTGTATGATGGAATCTATCGTATTGATGATAATGTTGCCAGGTTAAAAGGTTATATCCTGCAAAACTTTACCTTGACACCATCCGGTATGAGCACCATAAAATTATCAAAGGAATTATTAAATGAATATCATATGAAGCCGATAGAAACAAGCCAAATAGTTGGTGTATTAGGTGATATTGCAGGAATTAAAGCATGGGTTATTTTTATTGAAGAAGACGATTTAATCCGTGTCCGTCTTCGTTCAAAAGGGCCTATTGTGAATACGATCGCGGCTAAGTATGATGGTGGCGGACACCCGATGGCGGCAGGCGCATCCGTTGCAAAGTGGGAGGATACGGAACAGGTCATTCAAGATCTTGATGAGGCATGCAGGAATTATCAAGGAAAATAATAATGTGCTGTTTTCCGGTGGAGAGGAAAACAGCACATTCAAATACAACACTTGCACGGTTGGCTAGCTGCTAATCTTTTCCTGAAGTGGCATGAACCAGCATCCGGTATTTGTTTGATCACAATGTACATGTAAATGGTATTTCGCAATATCGCGTTTAATTAAGCGTATAAGCTCACTCGATTCGGCATATACCGTTTGACCGGATTTTAGCTGATTGATTTTTTCGTCTCTAATTCGGCTTTGTGGCATGATAAGCATGCAAACCCACTCCTTCCAATGAATTAGTATATGAAAGAAACTACTGTAAGTGAACCTTTGATCGACTACTTTTCTATATGAGGATGTTCAAAAAGTCCGGTGAAAATGACACTTCGAATTTCTTCGTTGGCTTGTTTCTCCGCTGCTCATGTATCTAATTGCATACATTCCGCTACTCGAAACTACGCCGCCTCGAACTTCTCGGTCCTTTTCATCCTCCTTTTTGAACACACTCTATATATATATTATATTAAAAAGCAGCAATTCCTACTATAGATTTTTGGAAAATTTCACAAAATAGCCATGTTTAGCTGGAGGTTTTTGCTTCAACCTCTATTTTTACCGTTTGCGTAATTGCTATTTTTGTTACCGTAAAAGAATAAGTGAAGTCATTAATGGCAAATTCCTTATTTTCAATGGTGGAAGTTAACAGCTCACTACTTTCATCAATAATACGGACTTCCTGCCCGATAATTTGGTTTATTTCCGCCTTAATGATGTCTTCCATTTGATGGGCTGTCAGATGATCCAGTTTTAAATTCTTAGCATTTGTAACAGTTACTTCAATTGATTCAACAGTTAATTCCTTTTTGTTTTTTTCGTCCAAGTCTTTTTTATCCTTTAACAGTGCATCGTTTTGATTTTTTAAATCCGTTACTTGTGACTTTAATTCCAGGTTATTCTCCAGCAACCGTTCGTACATGGTGTTATACATATAGGCAAAAACACAGTAGGCGATAACAGCCCCAATTAGTGCCCCCACGAAAAAACGCTGCCAGATTGCTTTTTTATGATAGGGAGGAATATGCATCAGGTTACATCCTCCTGAATAAACCAGCTGATTAAAATAATTGCTGTTTTGACACCGCCCATTGCAGATAAAATGAGTAAAATTTGCTTGAATACATCGATTGCCTGTCCGTCCAGTCCTTTTTCAAAGTTGGCAATTGCATCGAATGTACCGCCAATCGCTGCAACGATCGCCCAAACACGTAAACGTTTCGCAATTTGTCCCATTGCAGAAAACGGGGCTTCACCTGTTGCAAATGAGCCAATACTGCCGATAATCGCCCCGCCAATCAGGACACCAAAGGCAATGAAATAACAATGTATGAATGAAGCAATAAATCGTTCTTCCATCAATACGCTCTCCTTTATGGCATACTTCTCACATTATATGTTTGACTGGGACAAGATATGTTTCCTGCGTGGTAGTTGTGTTTATCCCGTATTAACGTCCGGTAAAACCCCACCCCAAAAGTAGAGCGGTTTATATAGATTATAGGTGGGGGGTAACAGCCTGATTAAAGGATCAAAGACTAATAACGCCACGCCTTTTTTTGATCGGCGTCAAGGGGGCCACACTAACATTCATTCGGGGGGAGAAAACCCCAATAAATGAAGTTTTACTTTCTGTCAGTTATAATAAAATATGGAGAAAGAAAAGGCGGGATCCTATGGCAGCTTTTACACATTTACAGGTGCTGAGCGGATATAGTTTGATGAATAGTACGATAACCGTAGATAAATTAGTAAATAAAGCAAAAGAGCTGGACTTTCAGGCGCTTGCGCTAACAGATGAGCAGGTGTTATCGGGTGTAATCCCCTTCTACAAGAAATGCAGGCAAGAAGGGATAAAGCCGATAATTGGAATGACGGTCTATGTCAAAAGCGATGAGCAACGGGAAGATACGTGTATTTTACTAGCTAAAAATAATCAAGGCTATCAGCAGCTTGTTAAGCTATCATCCTATATTCAAACAAACCAGTATGATGCAATTGAAAAACAAAACCTGCAAAAGTTCACAACGGGAATAATCGGTATTTTTCCAGCTACAAATGCAAAACTGAAATCATTAATTCAGTCTGAATCACATGAAGAAATAAGCGCATATATAGATACATGGAAAAACTGTTTTGCTGCTAATGATTTTTACCTGGGAGTTGCAGATCACGGCGGGAGGGAAGAAAAAGAAATAAATGCATCGCTTAAAGCTTTTCAGAACCAAGGTCCGTTACCAGTCGTTGCGATAAATGATGTACGTTATTTGGATGCAAAAGATGATATCGCCTATGACTGCTTACAAGCGATGAAAGTTGGCAAGCAGTGGGAACAGCGAATAACCGATCCCTCTATAAAGCAGCATCATTTACGTTCAGAGACAGAAATGGAAGTCGCTTTTCAAGACTGGCCGGAGGTTTTAAAGGAGACAAAACAGATAACCGAAGCATGTACAGTTACCTTTGATTTTCATGCGCGCATGCTCCCCTCATTCCCCGTTCCAGAACAAATGGATGCACATACGTATTTAGAAAAACAGTGCTGGAATAAGCTGGAACATAAATATAAGGAAATAACAGAGGATATTGCCGGTCGGCTGGCATATGAACTACAGGTCATTAAATCCATGCAATTTAGTGATTACTTTTTGATTGTCGCCGATTTTATTGCCTTTGCCAAGAACAATCATATTATGGTGGGACCGGGAAGGGGATCTGCTGCCGGATCACTGGTTGCCTATGTTTTAGGGATTACGGAGGTTGATCCGCTTAAATATAATTTGTTGTTTGAACGGTTTCTTAACCCGGAACGAGTTACCATGCCGGATATCGATGTTGATTTTTCCGATCACAGGCGTGATGAGGTAATTGACTATGTTCGCGATAAGTATGGTACAGAACACGTGGCACAAATCATTACGTTTGGCACGTTTGCTGCCCGTTCACTTGTAAGGGAATTAATTAAAACGATCGGAATTGATCAGCAGGATGCCCAATTTATATTGCGGGAAATCCCTGTCAATACCCATAAATCTATTGTGGACTATGTTCGGGAATCAGCCGATTTAAAGCAATATATTAAGCAATCGAATAAACTTAAGGCTTTATTTGCGATTGCAGCCGTACTGGAAGGCCTGCCACGGCACATCTCAACACATGCGGCCGGGGTTGTTATTAGTGAAAAGCCGCTAATGGAGCATGTTCCATTGACGGTTGGCGCAAATGATACAAGGTTAACACAATATTCGATGAACAATTTGGAGGCAATCGGGTTATTAAAAATCGACTTTTTAGGTTTACGTAACCTGACCCTTCTGGAGCGGATTGTTCAAACGATTCATTATACAGCAAAAGAGACGATTGAGCTGGATAAATTACCGGAAAATGATGCTGCTACTTTTTCGTTATTGCAAAAAGGGATGACAAATGGTGTTTTCCAGTTGGAATCACAGGGTATGAAGGAAGTTCTGACAAGATTAAAACCGACATCGTTTGAGGATATTGTTGCAGTTAATGCCCTGTACCGTCCAGGTCCAATGGAATACATTCCTGTCTACATTGCCCGGAAGCACAAGCAGGAGAGAGTGGTCTATCCACACCCGGATTTAGCATCGATTATGGAAAATACGTATGGCGTCCTTGTTTACCAGGAACAAATTATGCAAATTGCTCATAAGATAGCCGGGTTCTCACTAGGTCAGGCAGATATTTTGCGGAGAGCAGTCAGTAAAAAGCTGGATTCGGTCATGGCTGAACAGAAGGAAGCATTCTTAAAAGGATGCTTGGCAAACGGGTATGAGCAATCAGTTGCTGAAGAAATCTTTGCCTGGATCGTTAAGTTCTCTAACTACGGATTTAACCGGAGCCATGCTGTAGCCTACAGTATGATCGCATATCAGCTTGCCTATTTAAAAGCGCACTATCCGGTTAGTTTTTTTGCAGAAATATTAAGTTCGGTTGCAAATCAGCAGGATAAAGTACTAGCCTATATGAAAGAGGCAAAAACGTTTCAACTGACCGTATTAGCCCCTTCGATTAATCGAAGCTTTGGAAAATATTCTGTAGAAAATAACAACATCCGTATGGGACTGCTATCGATCAAAGGGATTGGCAATCAAGTTGTCAAGGAAATTGTGCGGGTCAGGAAGCAAGGCATGTTTAAAAACCTATTTGATTTTTGCATGCGTATCTCGCTACGTATTGTTAATCGGCAAGCACTGGAGCTGCTTATACTGGCAGGGGCATTTGATGACACGTACGCCAACCGGGCAAGTCTTTTGGCATCAATCGATCAGGCATTGGAGCAAGGGGAGCTGTTTCGTGAATTTCGTGACCAGCCCTCGCTGTTCCATGACAAAATTGAACTTGAAGCAAACTATGTAGAAATGGAAGATTTCACTGTCATGAGGAAATTGGCAGATGAAAAGGAGCTGCTGGGGATTTATGTTACGAGCCATCCATTAACCGCCTATCGTACAGCGCTCCAGCACCATCATTATATGACAATGACTAATGCGAAACAAATGATCGGGAAGCGTAATGTAAAAAGTGCTGTAATTGTTCAGTCGATCAAAACAATCCGCACCAAACGTGGTGATCCGATGGCATTTATCACAATTGGGGATGAAACGGATGATCTGGAGGCGGTTGTTTTTCCTGACGTTTTCCGCCAGGCTCGGTCACTGCTTGAAGAAGAAAAACCCATTGTTGTCAAGGGGAAAATGGAATCAAGAAACAACCGGGTCCAATTGCTTGTGTCAGAAGTGCAGCCATTTGCCGAGGATAAAATAAAGCTAAACCGGCCGGAACGATTATTTATAAAGGTAAGCGAGCAAAATAGTGGCGAGGCATTAAAAAAGATTAAAGATACTGCCCATACATTTCCGGGCGGCACGCCAATCATCATGTATACGGTTGAGACAAAGAAAACATATCAGTTGGCAAGCACGTATAATGTCCATCCCGAACCTGAATGTATCAATGTTTTAAAATCTTATTTCGGGAATACGAATGTAATCTTAGAAGAGCAAAATTAACTTGCTTTACTTTACACCATATTGCCATCTGTTATAACCTGAATTTTGCAGTTGAATTGATGAAAAAACAGCCTTGAATCTATGTGAATACTGGTTTCTTGGCTGTTTCTGTTTGTCATAAAGTTGTTGTGTTTTCTACCCCTTTTTGACCTCACCTAAAATTTTTTTAATTTCCCCTAGAGACATGTATTTCTTCCCAAAATCTAAATTTAATTCTTTTCCAATAGCTGCAAGTATTTCGTCATAATGATCAAACAGATAGTAATTTTCCTGGATATGGCTACACGATGCCTTTTTCAGGCTTTCTATTATAGCTGTAATGGAATGTTTTCCTTTCAGGCGATGTTCCAGTACCCGTGCAATTACGAGTGATACGAAACAAGTAAGGAAATGGGCTTCAATATGTTCCGGTCTTGATAGGTATACCGGTCGGCTTTCCAAATCGCTTTTAGTCACTCTGAATGATTCTTCTATTTTCCAGAGACCTCTATATATTTCAATGATTCGCTCATCCGATTCTTCAAACTCACTGGTTATGATGGCATAATAACCGTCAAATGCTTCTTCCTTTCTTAGCTTTTCTTCATCAAGAAGCAGTGCCTCTTTGGCATCTTTCAGTATCTCGCCTGTTTTCTTGTCAAAGGTCAAATTTTTCACGTATTTGGCAGCACCAACAGATGTCGCCTTATTAAACCTAGAAGGAGAATCGATAAGATCTTTCGCCTTTTTCAGCGCAGGAGCACGATCTGCTTTTGCTTTCTGTGCATATTTTTCGCTATAGAAAATAACTTGTTTTTCATCGACTCTTTTCTTCAGTTTCTTCCCATTTCTTGATGTGACGGTAATCTCTCGTGGATAGAGCCTTGATTTGATTTTGAAACCTTTACCAATAGTGCGGTAATTATTCTGATCAAGGACATAATCTTTGAATTTCTTATTGGCACCACGGACAGAATAACTAAGGACGTATCCATTTTTGGCCGAAAGGGTGTACCAAATATTGTCACCAGTAGTCATTCCTTTATCTGCCACTACAATTGTCCGACCAAGTGAGAAATGACGTTGGATATTTCCAAGCATCGGGATTAACGTTTGTTTGTCAAGCATGTTTCCTGGATGAAGACCGTATGTAATGGGAATACCGTTCGTGTCTATAAATAATCCCATCTGAACAATTGGATCGGGGCGGTGTTCTTTAGAAACTCCCTTTTTTCGTAAATCATCAGGATCATCAATTTCAAAGTAATAATTTGTCACATCATAATAGACAAGGCTTGTATTTCGGTCATATTGTTCCTTTATCCGTTCATGAATCCATAATTGTAGTGCATCTTTATGTTTGTTGAAGAAGGGTAAGCACCGATAGACATCATCCAACGAGAAATTAGTATTTTCAAAGAACGTGTCCTTGTTTTCGTATGTTTTCTTTTTGGAGCCAGGATAAAGTAATCGGGCAAATACAAGAAGTTTCATAATGCTGTTCGCATCGTAGCCACTTTTGATATGGCGCTGACGATTTGTAAGAAAGGTATGGATGCCAAGCTCGTGATAGATCTTACTTAACGCGGCATAGCCAAAGTTCTTTCGGTTGGATTCATCCTTTTCGAGCCTATCCTCATTACTGACGCGAAAGGTCATCGTGAACTTATCTTCATTTTGTTGTTGATTCATCTGTTTTACCTTTGTTTCAAAAAAGGCAATTGGATCATCGTACTTTTTTTCCAATTCATCAAGATACCCAAGGGATTCAATCGTTTTGGACTTTGATTTTTTGGTAACCTTGTCACGATAGCCATGAACAATGGACAAATAAGTACGACCCGTTCTTTTGTTTTTCACTTTTTTGAGAAACATCCACGCACCTCCTTCTTGTCGATTCCTTATGTATACTACCATTATATCGTTATATACAACCATAGTCAACATAAATATGACAATAAAATAAAATAAAAACACCCGTAATCATCAATAAAATCAATGATTACGGGTTAGCGATTGATTAGAGGTTCTGCAAAACTAGGG
>NZ_LT732553.1:1625973-1805239 GCF_900155625.1 Virgibacillus dakarensis | reverse complement strand
CTATAGTAACCTGAATTTTGCAGTTGAATTGATGAAAAAACAGCCTTGAATCTATGTGAATACTGGTTTCTTGGCTGTTTCTGTTTGTCATAAAGTTGTTGTGTTTTCTACCCCTTTTTGACCTCACCTAAAATTTTTTTAATTTCCCCTAGAGACATGTATTTCTTCCCAAAATCTAAATTTAATTCTTTTCCAATAGCTGCAAGTATTTCGTCATAATGATCAAACAGATAGTAATTTTCCTGGATATGGCTACACGATGCCTTTTTCAGGCTTTCTATTATAGCTGTAATGGAATGTTTTCCTTTCAGGCGATGTTCCAGTACCCGTGCAATTACGAGTGATACGAAACAAGTAAGGAAATGGGCTTCAATATGTTCCGGTCTTGATAGGTATACCGGTCGGCTTTCCAAATCGCTTTTAGTCACTCTGAATGATTCTTCTATTTTCCAGAGACCTCTATATATTTCAATGATTCGCTCATCCGATTCTTCAAACTCACTGGTTATGATGGCATAATAACCGTCAAATGCTTCTTCCTTTCTTAGCTTTTCTTCATCAAGAAGCAGTGCCTCTTTGGCATCTTTCAGTATCTCGCCTGTTTTCTTGTCAAAGGTCAAATTTTTCACGTATTTGGCAGCACCAACAGATGTCGCCTTATTAAACCTAGAAGGAGAATCGATAAGATCTTTCGCCTTTTTCAGCGCAGGAGCACGATCTGCTTTTGCTTTCTGTGCATATTTTTCGCTATAGAAAATAACTTGTTTTTCATCGACTCTTTTCTTCAGTTTCTTCCCATTTCTTGATGTGACGGTAATCTCTCGTGGATAGAGCCTTGATTTGATTTTGAAACCTTTACCAATAGTGCGGTAATTATTCTGATCAAGGACATAATCTTTGAATTTCTTATTGGCACCACGGACAGAATAACTAAGGACGTATCCATTTTTGGCCGAAAGGGTGTACCAAATATTGTCACCAGTAGTCATTCCTTTATCTGCCACTACAATTGTCCGACCAAGTGAGAAATGACGTTGGATATTTCCAAGCATCGGGATTAACGTTTGTTTGTCAAGCATGTTTCCTGGATGAAGACCGTATGTAATGGGAATACCGTTCGTGTCTATAAATAATCCCATCTGAACAATTGGATCGGGGCGGTGTTCTTTAGAAACTCCCTTTTTTCGTAAATCATCAGGATCATCAATTTCAAAGTAATAATTTGTCACATCATAATAGACAAGGCTTGTATTTCGGTCATATTGTTCCTTTATCCGTTCATGAATCCATAATTGTAGTGCATCTTTATGTTTGTTGAAGAAGGGTAAGCACCGATAGACATCATCCAACGAGAAATTAGTATTTTCAAAGAACGTGTCCTTGTTTTCGTATGTTTTCTTTTTGGAGCCAGGATAAAGTAATCGGGCAAATACAAGAAGTTTCATAATGCTGTTCGCATCGTAGCCACTTTTGATATGGCGCTGACGATTTGTAAGAAAGGTATGGATGCCAAGCTCGTGATAGATCTTACTTAACGCGGCATAGCCAAAGTTCTTTCGGTTGGATTCATCCTTTTCGAGCCTATCCTCATTACTGACGCGAAAGGTCATCGTGAACTTATCTTCATTTTGTTGTTGATTCATCTGTTTTACCTTTGTTTCAAAAAAGGCAATTGGATCATCGTACTTTTTTTCCAATTCATCAAGATACCCAAGGGATTCAATCGTTTTGGACTTTGATTTTTTGGTAACCTTGTCACGATAGCCATGAACAATGGACAAATAAGTACGACCCGTTCTTTTGTTTTTCACTTTTTTGAGAAACATCCACGCACCTCCTTCTTGTCGATTCCTTATGTATACTACCATTATATCGTTATATACAACCATAGTCAACATAAATATGACAATAAAATAAAATAAAAACACCCGTAATCATCAATAAAATCAATGATTACGGGTTAGCGATTGATTAGAGGTTCTGCAAAACTAGGGTGTAATCTTAGAAGAGCAAAATTAACTTGCTTTACTTTACACCATATTGCCATCTGTTATAATAAAATAATCGAATGGTCAGACCACTGTGTGTTGAAATGATTTACAATACTTGTGCTAAGGGAGCGGATGATCTGTGGCGAATTTGAGAGAAGAAGCATTACATATGCATAAAAAAAATAAGGGGAAATTGTCCACGCAATCCAAGGTACCGGTGCGTAATGCAAGAGATTTAAGCTTGGCGTATTCACCATGGGTTGCCGAACCTTGTAAAGAAATACATGACCGGAAAGAGTCAGTCTATGATTATACGATGAAGGGGAATATGGTTGCAGTTGTTAGTGATGGCTCGGCTGTGTTAGGGCTTGGCAATATTGGACCCGAGGCAGCATTGCCTGTTATGGAAGGAAAATCTGTTTTGTTTAAAACATTCGCCGGTGTTGATTCATTTCCAATTTGTTTGGATACGAATAAAATTGACGAAATTGTACAAACAGTAAAACTGATGGAACCAACATTTGGCGGCGTTAATTTAGAAGATATTGCTGCCCCGAATTGCTTTATTATTGAAGAAAAGCTGAAAAAAGAAACGAGTATCCCAATTTTTCATGATGATCAGCACGGCACAGCGATTGTCACCGTTGCCGGGTTGATTAATGCTTTAAAATTGGTAGGGAAATCATTTTCGGAAATTAGAGTTGTGGCAAATGGTGCAGGTGCAGCGGGTATTGCGATTATAAAACTGCTGTATCATTTTGGTGTGCGAGAAATGATCATGTGCGACTCGAAAGGTGCTATTTTTGAAGGACGATCATACGGGATGAATGAAGTGAAAGATCGAGTTGCAAAAATGACAAATAAAGATAAAAAAGAAGGAAAATTGGAAGAAGTGCTGGAAGGTGCAGACGTCTTTATTGGTGTTTCCGTTGGTGGTCTATTATCAAAAGAAATGGTAGCGAAGATGAATGAGGATCCAATTATTTTTGCGATGGCTAACCCGGAACCGGAAATAATGCCGGAAGATGCAAAAGCGGCTGGTGCAAAAGTGATTGGTACGGGAAGATCTGATTTCCCCAACCAAGTGAATAATGTTTTGGCTTTCCCTGGTATTTTCCGTGGCGCACTTGATGTACGAGCTACCAGAATAAACGAAAAGATGAAAGTAGCAGCAGCGGAGGCAATTGCATCCTTAATTACAGGTGATGAATTAAATGCTGATTATGTTATTCCAGCCCCGTTCGACGGTCGTGTTGCACCGTTAGTGGCGTCCAGTGTTGCTAAAGCTGCAATGGAATCCGGTGTTGCCAGAATCCAGGTTGACCCGGAAGCGGTTGCCGAAAGAACAAGAAAACTGACAAAAATTGATGCTGATTGATGGTAGAAAGGATATTGAAAAGGTCTGGTATATTGTTTTTGATCCTATAGGAGTATAACAGGGTTGTGTAAGAATCACGAATACAAAAAGCATATCAAGTGTATTGCAGGAAATTGGCAGGTTTATTTCGCATCAACGTACGGTAATACCCTAGCCTCTAAGCGTAAGTATACCGAAAACATGAAAGTAGGGGATAACAGCCCGTTTTAGGAACAAAGGCGCTGGAGCCGGACGTGGCCTACCCTCACATGAGCGGAATAGAGCCTGGATTCTTATACTTTCTTACCTAGGAACAAAGACTAAAAACGCCACGTCCTTATGTCTTCGTCTTTGTGACGCACATCGTGTAGGCTTCAACTAAGATTTAGTGGGGGGTCCTACACTGAATGAAGTTTCACTTTATTTGCTCAGGTATCTAATTTTGGAAATAGTAAATAATTGAAATCGACGACTTATGACACCTTTTTTATTTCAACGTTATTATACTATATTAGATTGGTAACAAAACTACCAATGGTTAGGAAAAGGGCGCTTTTGGTGTCAAAAGGGGGAATAAACCTTGCTTAAAGATTTTTTTGGCAAGAAAAAGAAATATGCAACCATTCCAAGTGAACAAGGAAAACTGGATGTTCCAGAAGGTTTAATGAAAAAATGTGATAGCTGTCATAAAATTTATTACCGCAAAGAGATGAAAAAAAATAATAATGTTTGTCCGAATTGCGGATATCATCACCCGTTAACTGCATGGGAACGGATCGACAGTTTGTTTGATGAGGGAACCTTTCAGGAATGGGACAAGCAGCTGACTTCAGGCAATCCGCTAGAATTTCCAGGTTACGAAGAAAAGCTGGAAAAGGATCGTATTAAAACAGGATTGAATGAGGGTGTCGTAACCGGAAAGGGCATGATAGACGGACAAGGTACTGCGTTTAGTGTCATGGATTCAAGTTTTAGAATGGGTAGTATGGGATCTGTGATGGGAGAAAAAATTACCCGAGCGATTGAAAACGCCCAGCAGGAAGCATTGCCATTTATCATTTTCACCGCTTCTGGTGGTGCCAGAATGCAAGAAGGCGTATTAAGCTTAATGCAAATGGCCAAAACATCTGTTGCGATCAAACGATTCAGTGATGCGGGAGGGCTGATGATTTCCATTATGACGCATCCAACAACTGGTGGTGTCTCGGCCAGTTTTGCATCAATCGGAGATTATACTTTTGCCGAACCAGGTGCCTTAATCGGATTTGCTGGAAGACGCATTATTGAACAGACCATCCGTGAGAAACTGCCGGATGATTTCCAAACGGCCGAGTTTCTATTCAAGCATGGGCAATTGGATCAGGTTGTTCATCGGCACGATTTGAAACAATTGCTGGCAGCATTGCTGATGATGCATCAAAAAGGTGGGAATAACACGTGAAACAGGTGCTGGAATTTGAAAAACCAATTGTAAATCTAAAAGAAAAAATAGCGGAACTTAAAAAATTCACAAAGGATAGTGAAATAGATTTATCAGAGGAAATCAGGACACTGGAACAAAGGCTGGCAACGTTGGAAGAAGATATATATGCTAACCTGCAACCGTGGGATCGTGTGCAAATGGCACGCCATCGGGAACGTCCGACGTCACTCGATTATATTGATGAACTATTCACAAACTTTATCGAATTTCATGGTGACCGCTATTATGGTGATGATGAGGCAATTGTAGCCGGTATTGCGTACTACAAGGATAAACCCGTTACCGTCATCGGCCATCAGCGTGGGAAAGATACGAAAGAAAATATTCGCAGAAACTTTGGCATGCCGCATCCGGAGGGTTACCGCAAGGCACTAAGGCATATGAAGCAGGCAGAGAAATTTAATCGGCCGATTATTTGTTTAATTGATACAAAGGGTGCTTACCCTGGTAAAGCAGCAGAAGAACGTGGACAAAGTGAAGCAATTGCCAAAAATCTAATGGAAATGGCAGGTTTGACCGTACCAATCGTTTGTATTGTTATTGGGGAAGGTGGAAGTGGCGGTGCATTGGCATTAGGCGTTGGCGATCATATACATATGCTCGAAAACGCAACCTATTCGGTTATCTCGCCTGAAGGGGCAGCGGCATTACTATGGAAAGACGCTAACCTTGCTCAAAAAGCAGCAGAAACAATGAAAATTACTTCATACGATTTAAAACAGCTTGGTGTAGTGGACAATATTATTCCGGAACCTAGAGGTGGTGCACACCGGGATATTAAACAGCAGGCAGTTAATATTGATAAGGTTCTAAAGGCTTCATTGGATCGTCTGACAAGCCTGTCTGTTGATGATTTATTAGAAAAAAGATGGGAAAAATATAAACGTATCGGTGACTACACAAAGATGGAATAGACGTATTACTAATCTTGAGATTGACTGTTGTCAATCTCAAGATCGTTTTTGGGGAATGATTAGCATAAAAGAAGTTCGATAAAAGTCAGACATTGATGTTCTATTGGCCCTGTTTCTAAACTCCTGACGAGTATTATCACGTTTCCTCTGTACGATGCATATCCAGAGATGCTTTCCTTTGTGTTCCAACTGTACCGCCGTGAACTTCAACATACAGGACATGCTATTGCAGGCGTTATCACAGGACGTGACGGTTTTAGCCTGCTCTTCTCCCCTCCTTCCCGTTTTTGGTTACTCACGTATAGTGGCGGGATATTACAGCCCGTTAATGCATGATAAAATCTAATAATTGATATTTTGGGTTATTAGGATTATCTTTATAGTAGGAATGACAGTAATAATATTAATTTTGTACATCCTGAGGTGAAGAAATGGAAAAGATAGGAGTATTAACAAGTGGCGGCGACGCACCAGGCATGAACGCAGCAATTCGCGCAGTGGTTAGAAAGGCTATTTACCATGGTGTCGACGTCTATGGAATAAAAAATGGTTATCAAGGGTTAATTGATGGCAATATGGAAAAGATGGAAATTGGCTCTGTTGGCGATATCATTCAACGGGGAGGTACCATATTACGCTCTGCCAGATGTGATGAATTTAAAACAGATGAGGGACAGGAAAAAGGGATCGCTCAATTGAAAAAATTTGGTATTGATGGGCTGATCGTTATTGGCGGAGATGGCAGCTTTCGTGGGGCTCAAAAACTGACGGAAAAAGGGTATCCGTGTGTTGGGGTTCCAGGTACAATTGATAATGATATTTCTGGCACAGATTTTACGATTGGCTTTGATACCGCGCTAAATACCATTATTGAAGCAATTGATAAAATCAGGGATACAGCAACATCGCATGAACGCACGTATGTTATTGAGGTAATGGGCAGAGATGCCGGGGATTTGGCTTTATGGGCAGGTCTTGCTGATGGAGCGGAAAGCATATTGATCCCTGAGAAGTCCGATGACTTTTCAGAGGTTATTGACCGGCTGACGCGTGGCCATGAACGTGGGAAAAAACACAGTATTATCGTTTTAGCTGAAGGTGTTGGCAGCGGCTTTTCTTATGGTCAACGTATTCAGGAAGCGACGAATCTGGAAACACGTGTTACTGTTTTAGGGCATATCCAGCGCGGCGGATCACCAACCGCTCAAGATCGTGTTCTGGCTAGTCGATTAGGAGCCCAGGCGGTAGATATATTGCTATCAGAGAAAGCAGGCCGTATGGTTGGTATAGAAAATAATATGCTGGTTGACCACGATATACAGGAAGTGCTATCAAGCAAGCACCACATTAATTTTGATATGTACAAACTATCAAAAGAGCTATCAATTTAAATTGAAATGAATAATGGAGGAGCTTTTTTATGAGAAAAACAAAAATCATATGTACAATTGGACCTGCTTCCGAATCGGTTGAAACGTTGGAACAATTGATTGAATCAGGTATGAATGTTGCCCGCTTGAATTTTTCTCACGGTGATTTTGCCGAACATGGCAGCCGGATTAAAAACATTAGAGAAGCTGCGGAGAAAAAGGGACAGACGGTTGCCATTCTTTTGGATACAAAAGGGCCGGAAATTAGGACTGGTACGTTTGAAAATGGTGAAGCAGAACTACTCGAAGGGAACACTGTATATGTGTCAATGGAAGAAGTGGAGGGTACTGCTGAACGTTTTTCTATTACATACCCCGGTTTAATTGACGATGTGCATAAAGGATCAAAGATTTTACTTGATGACGGGCTAATTGAATTGGAAGTAACAGAAATTGACAAAGAGCAAAATGAACTGAAAACGAAGGCATTAAATTCCGGTACAATCAAAAATAAAAAAGGCGTTAATGTGCCGAATGTTAAGGTGAATTTGCCTGGGATAACAGAAAAGGATGCGAAAGATATTGAATTTGGCATTCAGGAGGGTATTGATTTTATTGCCGCATCATTTGTCCGCAGACCGTCAGATGTATTTGAAATAAGGGAATTGCTGGAGAAGCATAATGCAACCCACATTCAAATCATTCCTAAAATCGAAAACCAGGAAGGTGTTGACAATATTGACGGTATCCTGGAGGTATCTGATGGTATCATGGTTGCACGCGGTGATTTAGGTGTCGAAATACCTGCTGAAGATGTTCCACTTGTACAAAAAGAATTGATTCATAAATGTAACACTGCAGGTAAACCAGTTATTACGGCAACACAAATGCTTGATTCGATGCAGCGTAATCCACGTCCGACACGGGCAGAATCATCAGATGTGGCGAATGCGATATTCGATGGTACGGACGCGATTATGTTATCTGGTGAAACAGCAGCGGGTCATTATCCGGTTGAATCGGTAGCAACGATGAGCTGTATCGCATTAAAGGCAGAGACCGCATTAGATCACAAGATGATTTTAACAAATCGCTCGAAATCGGTTGATATGACGATTACGGATGCAATCAGCCAATCGGTAACACATACAGCAATGAATTTGTCCGTTAGTGCGATTATTACTCCGACAGAAAGCGGTCATACAGCAAGGATGATCTCAAAATACCGTCCGAAAGCTCCAATTGTTGCTGTTACATTCGCAGAACGGGTGAACCGCCAGTTAGCATTAGTATGGGGTGTTTATGCCGTTATGGGTGGAAAGGCGCACTCTACTGATGAAATGCTTGATGTTGCAATTGATCGTGGCTTAAGTACCAATTTGTTTAAGCGCGGCAGCAGGGTAATTATTACGGCAGGTGTTCCCGTCGGAGAATCCGGTACGACGAATTTGATGAAAGTGCATGTAATTGGTGATGTGGTTGCCAAAGGACAAGGCCTTGGCCGCCGCAGTGCATATGGAAAAGTTGTGGTAGCTAAAAATGCCAAAGAAGCTTTAGAAAAGGTTGATGAGGATGATATAATTGTAACTTATGGTACGGATCGAGATATGATGCCTGCAATTGAAAAAGCCGGTGGGATCATTACCGAAGAAGGTGGGTTAACCTCACATGCTGCAGTGGTTGGGCTTAGTCTCGGTATCCCAGTTATCGTCGGTGTGAAAAATGTATTTGATTTACTAAAAGATGGGGAAGATATTACAATCGATGCTGCGAAAGGTGACATATATAGAGGACATGCAAGTGTATTGTAAAAATGGAGGGGAATTCCCTTCATTTTTTTACAAAAGTTTGGAAAGGGTGAACGATCTTGCGCTGGATATTACTTGCATTATTAATTATCCCCGCAATGGAAATAGGTGTATTCGTCTGGGCAGGCGGTATCATTGGACCATGGTGGGTTGTTTTTATCATCTTAGTAACCGGGATTGTTGGAGTTACGATCGCTAAACAACAAGGGATGGAAACATGGAGACGCGCCCGGAAGTTAGTGAGTCAGGGGCAAGCACCTACCTCAGAAATTGTTGACGGAATTTGCATTTTTATTGGGGCAGTGTTTTTGTTTACTCCCGGTTTTATTACGGATACAATTGGTTTCCTGCTGGTGCTGCCGTGGACCAGAACCCCATTCAGGAACTGGCTGCAACGTTTCATTAAGGACAAAATGAACAAAGGCACGATTATCTATCGCAAGTGGTAAAAGTTACCCTTTAATAAACAAGCCTAATTGCCGGAAAACCCCTGATTGCTGAAGTGCATTCAATAATACTAACACGATTGGGGCAATGATAAGTCCAAATACCCCCCATACCTGCATTCCAAGAAAAACTGCAATAAGTACTGCTAACGGATTAACGCCTATAGAAGCAGATAATAATTTAGGCTCCAGAAATTGGCGACCAACGATAATAACCATATAAAGTATCGATAAACTGATAGTCATCGAATAATTTTCAGTTAAAAATAGATAAATAATCCATGGAATAAATATGATACCAGTTCCAATGTATGGAAATAAATCTACAGCAGCAGCGATGAAGGCAATCGTCAAGGCATGGTCAATACGTATCAATTGCAGACCAACGAAAATGGTGATTCCCGTGATCGTGATAAGAATGATTTGTGCCTTGAAAAAACCGGAAAGTGCATGTTTTAAATGATTCCATACTTCCCTGCCTGAGTCACGTGCATTTAACGGAATTAATTTCTGGAATGTTTGCTTTAAAGAAAACCAATCCTTTGTAATAAAAAATGTTGCTAATACAATAAATGTTAATATGGCAAATGATGTTGGCAGCATCCGTAAAGCGGCTGGTATTTTTAGCAGTAAATGCTGGAGTATGGCAGTGCCGGATGAAGCAATTTCGCTTGCTAGTTGCTGGATGTTTTGCTGGATTGCCTGTTGCTGATCTGGATCCAATGTATGAAAAAAGGATGCAATTTTATGATAAAGTGGCAGAACTTCGGTTTCTAAAAAATTCTCTATATAAGTAATGAATGTTATAAAGTGGGCAGGAATAATTTCTGCCAAATAGGTAGTCCCTTGGATAATTTCGGTAATGATAAGAATAATACTACTAATAATAACCGTAAAAAATCCAATCATCACTGCAGCCACAGCAATTGCCCGTGGAAGCCTCCCCTTTTTTTCCATAAAGGTAACAACCGGATTAAACATAAATGAAAGAATGATGGCAACAATAATTGGATACAGATACACCATTGTGTATTTTAAAAAGAAATATGCAGAAAGAATCACCGCAACAACAAGGAAAAGCCGCATTACCTGAAAGATTCGCTGCTTGTACACTTTTTCACCTCATTACAATCGATTACCACCTGTACTTATTTATTTATGTGTCGGGAACAAAAAATAGACTGGAAATGTACAAGTAATTCCAAAAAGTTGTTAACAAATGGTTTGCCAACCGTAATTTTGTGTAAAAGAAGACCAACTGATAAGCGGCGAACGCTGGAATTGGCCCACGTCTTGTGCAACGTGCAGGCAAGGCGCTCGGGATCTACGCCACCTCAACCTTCAAGCACAGATTCGGCGACTTTTGAACACACATTAAAATGAACGTTTTGTGAAAAATTTTGCGGATTTCAATCGCTTTCGATTCACAATAGTTTCGGAATACTTTATAATTGTGCATGGGGGATAACAATGTTGTATTTTTATAAGGGATGCTGTCAAAAATATTTCATAACTATTTGTCATAAGCAGCAAATTATAGAAAAGGAGAGGGTTTGTTATGACAACAACGAAAGGTCTTGAAGGGGTTGTAGCAACTCAATCGTCAATTAGTTCCATTATAGATGATCAACTTACATATGTTGGTTATAGAATTGATGATCTAGCCGAGCATTCCAGTTTTGAAGAGGTAGTTTATTTGTTATGGAATTTAAAACTCCCGACAAAATCGGAATTGGACGCATTCAAAGCAGACCTTGCAGCAAATATGGAACTTCCGGAAGCAGTTATTGCCCATTTGCGCTCATATGATTTATCTACTGTCCATCCAATGGCTGCACTACGGACGGCTGTATCTTTATTAGGATTATATGACGATGAAGCAGATGTAATGGAAGAAGCTGCAAACAAGCGTAAAGCAGTTCGTCTGCAGGCGAAAATGGCTACAATTGTGACGGCCTTGGCCCGGATTCGCCAAGGGAAGAATCCGGTTGGACCGAAGAAGGAATTAGGATTCGCCGCCAATTTCCTCTATATGCTGAATGGGGAAGAAGCAAACGATATCGAAGTGGAGGCCATCAACAAAGCACTTGTATTACATGCAGACCATGAGTTAAATGCATCCACATTCACTGCCCGCGTTTGCGTTGCAACATTGTCCGATATTTATTCTGGTGTGACCGCTGCGATCGGCGCTTTAAAAGGGCCACTTCATGGTGGTGCGAATGAACGTGTGATGAAAATGCTAACGGAAATTGGCGAAGAAGAAAATGCTATTCCGTACATTAAAGAAAAGATTGCCAACAAAGAAAAAATTATGGGGATGGGACACCGAGTATACCGTAATGGCGATCCACGTGCAAAACATTTAAAACGGATGTCAAAAGAATTGACAAAAATTACTGGTCAGGCAAAGTGGTATAACATGTCGGTGAAAATTGAAGATTATATTAAAGAAAATAAAGGCCTTCCAGCAAATGTGGATTTCTATTCTGCATCGGTTTATCACAGCCTGGGTATTGATCATGATCTTTTCACACCGATTTTTGCAACTAGCCGTGTTTCCGGATGGTTAGCACATATTCTTGAGCAATACGACAACAACCGGCTGATTCGCCCACGCGCGGAATATATCGGACCTAAAACACAGGAATACGTTGCAATTGAAAATCGCTAAGCTGTGTAACTTAGGGGGCAATTATCATGCGCTTTTTTGCACGTTGAGAATGAAGTTTTTCTAAAAATCCTGCTACCCTAATCTTATCGGAAATCCTGAATGTAGCCGGTTTCTGCCGGCTATTATCACGTTTAGATTTAAATATGATAGAATAGAAATGTATGAAGATGAACTAGGAGGTTTTTTTATGTCACAGGGAGAAAAAATTACTGTCGAAAATGGGAGAATGAACGTACCGGATCGTCCGATTATTCCATTTATTGAAGGAGACGGAATTGGGCCGGATATTTGGTCTGCCGCAAGTAAAGTGATCGAAGCGGCAGTAGAAAAGGCATACAATGGTAAAAAATCCATTGAATGGAAAGAAGTATATGCAGGTCAAAAAGCATTCGATAAAACGGGGGAATGGCTGCCGGACGAAACACTTAAAACAATTGACGAATATAAAATCGCAATTAAAGGACCACTTACAACACCAATTGGCGGCGGCATCCGTTCACTAAATGTAGCATTGCGTCAACAACTGGATCTATTCACATGCCTTCGTCCGGTCCGCTATTTTAATGGCGTACCATCGCCGGTAAAACGCCCGGAAGAAGTGGATATGGTTATTTTCCGTGAAAACACAGAAGATATCTATGCAGGAATTGAATGGCAAAAAGGTACTCCAGAAGTGAAAAAAGTGATTGAATTTCTTAAAAAAGAAATGGATGTACATAATATCCGCTTTCCGGAAACTTCCGGTATCGGTATTAAACCAATTTCTGAGGAAGGTACAAAACGCCTTGTCCGTGCAAGCATTCAATATGCGCTAAATGAAGGGCGTAAAAGTGTCACACTTGTTCATAAAGGAAACATCATGAAATTCACTGAAGGTGCTTTTAAGGCTTGGGGTTATGAGGTTGCAGAACAAGAATTTGGTGACAAGGTATTTACATGGGCTGAATATGACCGTCTTGTCGAAAAAGATGGAAAGGAAGCAGCTAACCAAGCTCAAGATGCAGCAGTTGCTGCTGGCAAAATCATCGTGAAAGATGCGATTGCCGATATCTTCCTGCAACAAATCCTGACTCGACCTAGTGAGTTTGATGTTGTGGCAACAATGAACCTGAATGGGGACTACATTTCTGATGCACTTGCAGCACAGGTTGGCGGAATTGGTATTGCACCTGGAGCTAATATTAACTATGATACCGGCCATGCCATTTTTGAAGCGACACACGGTACTGCACCAAAGTATGCCGGACTTGATAAAGTGAATCCATCATCAGTTATTCTCTCAGCTGTATTAATGCTGGAACACTTGGAATGGAGAGAAGCTGCAGATTTAATCGCCAAGGCAATGGATAAAACAATTGCGTCTAAAGTAGTAACCTATGACTTTGCCCGCTTAATGGACGGAGCAAAAGAAGTAAAATGCTCCGAATTTGGCGAAGAGCTAATTAAAAATATGGAATAAGTACAAAAACGGGAGCCCCGTTTTCAGGGAGACTTGTTAAAACCAACACGTCCTGTGCCAGGTGCATATGCATGCTGCGTATGGGCTATACCCTGGAGCTGGACGTGGCTCCATTCTGCTATTCAGATAGGAATTGTTTTCATTCTGTCAGATGTAAGGAAGGGGATTATAATGGCTATTAAACGTAATAAAATTTCTGTGATCGGTTCTGGTTTCACTGGTGCTACAACTGCACTGATGCTTGCCCAAAAGGAACTTGGGGATGTTGTGCTTGTAGACATTCCAAACATGGAAGATCCGACAAAGGGAAAAGCATTGGACATGTTTGAAGCGAGCCCTGTACAAGGCTTCGATGCGAAAATCACCGGTACTTCAAACTACGAGGATACAAAAGATTCAGATTTGGTTATTATTACAGCTGGTGTGGCACGTAAACCGGGTATGAGTCGTGATGACTTGGTAAATACAAATGCAAAAATCATGAAAACTGTAGCAAAAGATGTTGCAAAATATTCACCACACTGTCTGATCGTTGTATTATCAAATCCGGTTGATGCGATGACGTACACAGCATTCAAGGAATCAGGATTTCCGAAAGAACGGGTTATTGGGCAATCCGGTGTGCTTGATACAGCACGGTTCCGCTCATTTATCGCTGAGGAATTGAACCTGTCTGTCAAGGATATTACCGGATTCGTTCTAGGTGGCCATGGGGATAACATGGTTCCGTTAATCCGTTATTCATATGCTGGTGGTATTCCATTAGAAAAATTAATTTCCAAGGACCGCTTAGACGAAATTGTTGCGCGTACTCGCACAGGCGGAGGAGAAATCGTCAGCCTTTTGGGCAATGGCAGTGCCTACTACGCTCCAGCAGCATCGCTTACGGTCATGGCTGAAGCAATTCTAAAAGATCAACGTCGTGTGATCCCTGCAATTGCATATCTTGAAGGGGAATACGGCTATTCTGATATTTATCTTGGAGTACCAACGATTCTTGGTGCGAACGGTATCGAAGAAATCATTGAATTAGATTTAACAGACGAAGAAAAAGCTGCATTAGATAAATCAGCAGATTCAGTGAAGAACGTATTGAAAGTTTTGCAATAAGGATTTTAACAAAGGCGCAAGCACCCGTTTAGCGACGTATGGACTGCGCCCGCGCAATGCGGGTGGTTCGGTGTTGCCGCGCAAAGCGGCGGTTTTAACCGAACATTCCTACCGTAGGAGATAAAGGAAACATGCCCCTGCAAAAGGGGTAGACGTGAGTTGGGCGCAAAGCCCGTTCTTAGTCGGCCTTCCTTCTTACCCGAACCGATGTTGACTTATCGTACGGAGGTGAGGGAAGTCCACTACAGCTTTAGCGCTGGAGCCGGACGTGGCTTACCCTGCTTAGAGCAGAATAGCGCCTAAATTATATACCTTCTTATCTTATAGCAAAGGCTCCTGTTTACGGAAGGAATGGTAAACAGGAGCCTTTTCCGTATCGTCAATGTGTTTGAGTGGGCTTTCTCCCATGTCATCGGTTATGCTTACTATAGAAAAATAGGATAAGATCTGTTATAATAGTAAACGCTTACATATACATTGGAGGTGGGGAAGGTGATTGATAAAAAGAGGCGTCTGGGCAAAAGAATTAACGAGTTGCAAATTGGCGATTCCTATACAGCTGAACATATAGTAGAAGATCGTGATTTATTGTTATATTTAGGGTTAACGGACGACGCTAATCCATTGTACATTCAACATGATTATGCAACGCAAACACCATATAAGCGGCCAATCGTTCCATCTGTTATGTTATTTGGCATGGTTTCTTCAATTATTTCCATGCATTTGCCTGGCCCCGGCAGCCATATCGTTCAACACGAAATGGCCTTTCCTAAACCTGTTTATCATCATTCAGAAGTGAAATTTACAACTGAAGTTATTGCAATCGATTATGACAACCATCATATAACATTATCCGTAATCGGTTATGATGTTGATGGCGATCAAGTGCTTAACGGTAAATTACTTGTCTGCCCTGCCTATAAACCAAAATCAATTACCGCAAGTTCGCTTGAGAATTTTTTCTAATTGATTAGTGCCGTTATAGACGGTGACATTTCCCCAAGGGAGAAAATATTCACTTGGGGAACAAGAATACCAGCTTACATTCACTTTGTAAAAAAATCTTTACGTTTCCACCTGTTCACATTTCGAGCACTTCACGATAAGATAAACTTATCACAGGTTATTCACCGGAATGGAGACTGTTTAATGGCAAAAAGAATTTTGATTGTCGATGATGAACAATCGATTGTCACGTTACTAAAATTTAATATTGAACAGGCAGGGTTTCAAACGGAGGTTGCTTATGATGGTGTTACAGCTGTCCAAAAGGCAGGAAAGAATGCATTTGATCTTATCGTGCTTGATCTAATGCTGCCTGGAATGGACGGAATGGAAGTCTGCGCATTTTTACGGGAAAATCAAGTGGACACCCCGATTTTAATGTTAACAGCAAGAGATGATGAAGTAGATAAAATATCTGGCCTTGAATCCGGCGCAGATGATTATTTAACAAAACCATTCAGCCCCAAAGAAGTAGTAGCAAGGATTAAGGCGATACTCAGGAGGACGGCAAAAGACAACAATTCCTATCAATCCTTTATCAAAGTGGGGGATCTGCTTATTTTTCCAGAACGATATGAAGCCGAAATGAATCAGGAGACTTTAACATTTACCCGCAAAGAATTTGAGCTCCTGCACTATTTAGCCAGTCATAAAGGAAAAGTACTATCGAGGGATCAGCTGTTAAGTGCGGTCTGGAACTATGATTTTGTTGGGGATACACGAATTGTTGATGTCCATGTCAGCCATTTACGTGAAAAAATTGAACCGGATTCCAAACGTCCAATCTATATCAAAACGATAAGAGGCCTGGGATATAAAATGGAGGAGCCACAGTGAAAAAATCGCTTTTTTCCAAACCGCTGATTTCGTACATAATTGGAATTTTTTTAATCATCTTTGCAACCGGTGCTGTGATTAGTCAATTAACATCAGAGTATATTATCCTGTTTTCTGTGCTTATCATTGAATTTATTGTGTTAATAATTATGCTGCTGCATGTTTTTGAGAAATACGTGAAGCCAATTAAAGCGGCTACGAAGACGGTCGACAAGCTTGTGAAAGGGAATTACCGGGCACGTATTCACCACCCGGAAATTGGCAGTGTTGGAGAATTAAGCAGAAAAATAAATATATTGGCCCGTAACCTAAGTGAGTTGTCGTTTCAGGAAGAGATGCAGGAGAAACAGCTGGTTACCGTAATTGATAATACGCAGAGCGGTTTGGTACTAATCGATGAAAAGGGATATGTACACCTGGTAAACCGGAAATTCATCTCCATGTTTGGCAAAAATCCGCGAGACTATGTCGGTTATCTCTATTATGACGTTTTAGAAAACGAGAGAATTCATCAGACCGTACAACAAACATTTCTTTATGAAAAAACAGTTAAAACATCGATAACGCAAACGAAAGAGCTTGAAAAAAAATATATTGAAATTGTTGGTGCACCTATTTTTAATGAAAAAAAAATGCTTAAGGGCGCCGTACTCGTGTTTTATGATATTACAGAATTAAAGAAATTGGAGATCATGCGGAAAGATTTCGTTGCTAATGTTTCCCATGAGCTGAAGACACCGATAACATCAATTAAAGGGTTTGCCGAAACGTTATTGGATGGTGCTGCAAAGGAACAGGAAACAAGAGAAAAATTTTTAGCGATTATTTTTGAAGAAAGTAAGCGATTAAATTTATTGATAGATGATTTATTGACGTTATCGAAATTGGAAAAGGATGAGTTTCGCCTGCATGTAACCGAAGTAAATGCTGCGGAATTGCTTCGTGATATTATTCCTATGTTTAAACAGCGCGCGGAAAATAAGCAAATTCAATTATCCGTAAATGTAGAACAAGGATTATCGATGAAGGTGGATGCCGATCGTTTCAAACAAGTAATCATTAATTTACTGGCAAATGCAATCAGTTATACACCCGAACATGGCGAAATAACGGTAACGATGGACGAAACAGACCAATCTATCCATGTTTCGGTTGCAGATACCGGGATCGGAATTCCACAGGATGCATTGCCTAGAATATTTGAACGTTTTTACCGGGTTGACAAGACCCGGAGCAGAAATACAGGCGGAACCGGTTTGGGACTGGCAATTGTCAAACATATTATGGAAGTACACGGCGGGAAAATCACGGTTGACAGTGAGCTGAACAAAGGTACAACTTTTCATGTTTATTTCCCAAAAGCTTAAATCTGGGCTATCTTTATAGAAGATAGCCTTTTTATATTAAAAAGCTAAACGAAACTGGTATAATAAAACTAACTGTTGTTGATGGGAACTGTTCCATTATTGTAATGGATGGGTTAGGAATCATTATTATCTTCATTGTATAGTTACCGATTATATTAATTTGTAAAAGTGTATCCGTCCGTACCGTGTGAATAAATTATAGTAGCGCTTGTAATCGAACAATAGTAAATAAAAATAAGGGAGGCATTATCCGTGTCCAAAAAACTAGTATTAATTGATGGTAACAGTATTATTTATCGTGCTTTCTTTGCTTTACCATTACTAAATAATGATAAAGGTGTATATACAAACGCAGTATATGGATTTACAACGATGTTATTAAAAATTTTAGAAGATGAAAAACCTACCCATATGCTGGTGGCGTTTGATGCAGGGAAAACTACTTTTCGCCATCAGACCTATCAGGAGTATAAAGGCGGCAGGCAAAAGACCCCGCCCGAGCTGTCTGAACAGTTTCCTGTTTTAAAAGAATTGCTTGATGCATTTCATATTCCCCATTACCAGCTTGACCAATATGAAGCGGATGATATTATTGGTACATTATCGAAAAAAGGCAATGAGGAAAATTGGGATGTTACTGTTATTTCTGGAGATAAGGATTTGTTACAGCTTGTTTCCGATAACGTTACCGTAAATTTGACGAAGAAGGGGATTAGTGATGTGGACTCCTATACCCCAGCTTTTATGATGGAAAAAATGGAAATCAATCCGGAACAGATTATTGATTTAAAGGCGCTAATGGGCGACAGTTCCGATAATGTTCCAGGTGTCCCTGGTGTAGGGCAAAAAACTGCAACAAAATTAATCAAGCAATATAAGACAATAGAAGAAGTATATGCGCATATCGATGAGATCAGTGGAAAAAAGCTAAAGGAAAATCTAGCAAACCATAAAAAAGACGCCTTTATGAGTAAAGAGCTTGTTACGATAAATTGTGATTCACCAATTGAAGTCACGGTTCATGATATTACGTATGATGGTTATGAACAGAGTAAGGTAAGTGCCATTTTTAAGGATCTTGGATTCCAATCCTTATTAAATAAACTGGCCGGTGAATCAGATGAAGCGGCAGAAACGGCAGAGCTTTCGGCGATTGATTATTCAATAGTCAACGAAATAAACCCGGACATGTTTACGGGAAATGAGGCAATTGTTGTAGAGATGCTCAGTGATAACTATCATCAGGCACCAATTGAGGGAATTGGCATCGTTAACGAAGAAAATAACTATTTTATTCCGACCGATATCGCTGTCCAATCGGAAATTTTTAAAGAATGGGCAGAGGACAGCTTGAAGAAAAAGTATGTGTTTGATGCAAAGAAAACATTAGTTGCTTTATTGAACCATGATATAAAGGTAAACGGGATCGTATTTGATATGCTCCTTGCTTCCTATTTGCTTAATCCTGCCGAAAATCATCACGATATACCGGCAATTGGACATCGAATGGGACATACAGCTATTTTATTTGATGAAGAAGTATATGGAAAAGGTGCAAAAATAAAAGTACCCGAACAAGAGAAAGTAGCAAACCATGTTGTTCGTAAAACGAGTCTATTATTTCAAGTGAAAGAAAAGATGGAAGACGAACTAAAGCAAAACGAGCAATACGAATTACTGAAAGAACTGGAAATGCCGCTTGCGCTTATTCTTGGCGAAATGGAGCATACCGGGGTCCAGGTCGATATCAGACGCTTGGAGGATATGGGGGCCGAGTTAAAACAACGGTTAGCTGAAATTGAGAATGAAGTGTACACACTGGCCGGTGAAACGTTTAATTTAAATTCACCAAAACAATTGGGCCCGGTTCTGTTCGAGAAGCTAGGACTGCCTGTCATTAAGAAAACCAAGACAGGTTACTCCACTGCAGCAGATGTTTTGGAACAGCTTCGCGATGAACACGAAATCATACCCAAACTACTGTTATACCGGCAATTAGGCAAGCTGCAATCCACCTATGTGGAAGGGCTATTAAAGGTAGTCGATCAGGACACTCATAAAATTCATACACGGTTTAATCAGGCTCTTACGCAAACAGGCCGGTTAAGCTCGATTGATCCAAATCTGCAAAATATCCCGATTCGCTTGGAAGAAGGAAGAAAAATTCGTCAGGCTTTTGTGCCAGCGAAAGAAGATTGGATTATGTTTGCTGCTGATTATTCGCAAATCGAACTGCGCGTCCTGGCCCATATTGCGAAGGACGATAAATTGATCGATGCATTTCAGCATGACACGGACATCCATACGCAAACGGCAATGGAAGTATTTCATACTGGAAAGGATGTTATTACCGCAAATATGCGGCGGCATGCGAAAGCTGTTAACTTTGGCATTGTTTATGGCATAAGTGACTATGGACTTTCGCAAAGCCTGGGGATCACTCGAAAAGAAGCACAGCAATTTATCGACCGTTATTTGGAAAGCTACCCGGGTGTAAAAAATTACATGGAGGAAATTGTTCAGGATGCAAAACATAAGGGCTTTGTAACAACGTTGATGAATCGCCGGAGGTATTTGCCCGATATTACAAGCAGAAATTTTAATAAACGAAGCTTTGCCGAACGAACGGCTATGAATACACCAATTCAGGGAAGTGCAGCGGATATTATTAAAAAGGCAATGATCGATCTTCATCAAACATTAATCGATGAAAATCTGGAGGCAAGAATGCTGCTGCAAGTACACGATGAACTTATACTTGAAGCGCCAAAAGAAGAAGTGGAAAAGCTGAAGGAAATTGTACCAGCCACAATGGAGCACACTGTCGAGCTTGACGTACCACTCAGGGTGGAGTATCAATATGGAAAAAGCTGGTTTGATGCAAAATAAGATCAAAAACCTGGAAGCGGTAGATGGACTGTACCCGTGCAACACGGCTAGTTCCGATGTACCTGATATATGGATGCTGATGCTGTCCTTCAGGTGCCGGAGCTAGCTGATCAAAAACAGAAGTGCCCCTATCTGTAAGGAGAAAAGAAAAAATGCCAGAATTACCAGAAGTAGAAACCGTAAAAAATACCTTAAAACGTTTTGTAATGGAAAAAACAATTGAGCATATCGATGTTTTTTGGCCAAATATTATTAAACTGCCAGATGATGTCGAACAGTTTAAACATATTTTAGCTGGTCAAACGATTCATGATATAACACGGAAAGGGAAATTTTTATTATTCCAGCTTGACGAATATGTACTTGTTTCTCATTTGCGGATGGAAGGGAAATACAGTGTACACCATCACTCGGAGCCCCGCAAAAAACATACACATGTCATCTTTACTTTTTCTGATGGGGAAGAACTGCGCTACAATGATGTTCGCAAATTTGGGACGATGCATGTGTTTAAAAAAGGAGAAGAATTTGAACAGAAGCCACTTGATCAACTAGGCCCTGATCCATTTGATAAAAGCTTTACATTTGATTATTTTTATAAAAAATTAAAGAAAACGGAGCGCAGTATAAAGGCTGCATTGCTTGATCAGACAATCGTTGCCGGTTTGGGTAATATATATGTTGATGAAACGTTATTTAAGTCGGGTGTCCATCCGCTAAAGAAAGCCAGTAAACTAACGAAAAAAGAGATTAAAGCGATTCAAAAGGCGTCGATTACGACATTAAAAGAAGCCGTTGCCCAAGGTGGAACAACTATCCGCTCTTATGTAAACGGACAAGGGGAAATGGGGATGTTTCAGCAAGAACTGTTTGTTTACGGACAGGAAAACAAGGCATGTAAAAATTGCGGCAAACCGATTGTGAAAATGAAAGTCGGCGGAAGAGGTACACACCTTTGTGTCTCTTGCCAGAAATAGAATTTATCAAATTGAAAATAAGCAGGCGCCTGAGTTATCACGCATTAACGGGCTGTAATACCCTCTACTGAATGAAGTTTCACTTTATCATTTAGTGGCTAATGGAACAGCCCTATGAAAGGAGATGCTGCTAATATGGCATTAATCATTGGTCTGACCGGGAGCATTGCAAGTGGAAAGAGTACCGTTTCCTTAATGTTTGATGATTATCAGATCCCGGTAGTTGATGCAGACAAGCTGGCACGTGAGGTTGTACGTCCAGGGGAGAAGGCGTATGAAAAAATAATTGAAGCATTCGGTCAGGATGTCTTACGGGATAACCAAACAATTGACCGCAAAAAATTGGGAACCATTATTTTTGCTGATGAAGCGAAGCGGGATCAATTAAACGGGATTGTCCATCCGGCTGTTCGGGAAAAAATGCTTAAGCAAAGGGATGCATTACAAGAAGCAGGAGCTACCTGTGTTGTATTGGATATACCGTTGCTTTTTGAAAGTAAACTAACTCATTTTGTGGATAAGACACTGGTTGTATTTGTTGATGAAGAGGTACAATTGGAACGGCTCATGAAACGAGATAATTATTCAGAGGAAGAAGCAAAACAGCGGATCGCAGCCCAGATTCCAGTTAAGAAGAAGGCAGCAATGGCTGATGCCGTTATTAATAACAATGGGACAAAATATCAGTCGTATGCGCAATTGGAGAAAATACTTAAAGAATGGAATGCGATATAATAGCCTTGGGTACTCGCCCAAAGGTTTTTTTATGTAATAAATAATCACATTTCTGCATAAATGTGTTATACTATTTACAACAATTAAGTTAATGAGTATAACATATTGGGAGGACTACAAATGGACAAAACCCGAATTGCTATTAACGGATTTGGTCGTATTGGACGGATGGTATTCCGTCAGGCGATTAAGGATGAACAATTAGATGTTGTTGCGATCAATGCAAATTATCCTCCAGAAACACTTGCGCATTTAATTAAATATGATAGTGTTCATGGAATTTTTGACGGGGAAGTGAAAGCGTTTCATGACAAGCTTGAAGTAGATGGGAAAAAGGTATTGCTGGTCAATTCCCGTGAACCGGAAAAGCTTCCATGGCATGAATTGAACATTGATATTGTTATTGAAGCAACTGGCAAGTTTAACTCAAAAGAAGGAGCAGGATTGCATCTTTTGGCAGGGGCTAGAAAAGTCGTCATCACTGCACCGGGCAAACAAGTCGATAAAACGATTGTCATGGGGGTAAACCACGACACCTATGACCCTGATAGAGATCATGTTATTTCGAATGCCTCCTGTACAACAAATTGTTTAGCACCGGTTGTAAAAGTACTGGACGATCAGTTTGGCATACAAAATGGTCTAATGACAACCGTTCACGCCTTTACAAATGATCAGAAGAATATTGACAATCCGCATAAAGATTTACGCAGAGCCAGGGGCTGCACACAGTCAATTATTCCAACTTCGACAGGTGCAGCGAAAGCTCTGGGTGAGGTGCTGCCACATTTAAACGGAAAATTGCATGGGATGGCATTAAGGGTCCCAACACCAGACGTCTCTTTGGTAGATTTAGTGGTCGATTTGCAGCAAGCGGTTACAGTAGATAAAGTCAATAGTGTATTTATAAATGCAGCAGATCAGGAGCTTGCCGGAATTATTAAATACAGCAGAGAACCACTTGTTTCGGTTGATTATACGACAACAGATTATTCTGCCATTATTGACGGACTTTCAACGATGGTGATGGATGATAATAAGGTAAAAGTATTAGCCTGGTATGATAATGAATGGGGTTATTCACATCGGGTAGTGGATCTGGCAAAATACGCCGGAAGCTACATGCATCAAAAGCAAATGAAAATATCCTGATGGTATTTGTGCACAAAGGCGCAAGCGCCCGGTTAGCGACGTATTAACTGGACTGAACCGCAGGAGATAAAGGAAACATGCCCCTGCAAAAGGGGTATGCCGACGTTGGGCGCAAAGCCCGCTTTTAGTCGGCCTTCCTTCCTACCCGAGCCGATGTTGACTTATCGTACGGAGGTGAAGGAAGTTTACTAGTCGCTGGGTGCTGGAGCCGGACGTGGCCTGCTCTGCTGCACGCATAATAGCGCCTCAAATTCTATACTTTCTTTACATACGTAGAACAAAGGCGCTTGCACCTTTATTCACATTCTCTAATACTTTCCCCCACTAAAACTGATCATGATAGATGTATGATCAGTTTTTGTGTTGATTTTCAGAAGAGCCGGCCATGAATTAAATTTGTTTGTAGCATTAGTGGAATTACTAAAAACATGTTAAAATGAAAGATATAATATTTTTGCGTATTTAATACATAAATGATTTTTCGGGTGGGGAAATGGATGTCATTAAAAAATATAATCGTAAAGTATTTTAACAATCATGCGGAAACAAGCGAAAATCATCATGATACAACATTACAAACCCATTATTATAAAACAACAAAGGATAAAGGATTGCAGATGGTTGAGGAGTACTTCAGTAAATCTGGTGCTTATCAGGTGAATTCGGTTTCCAAAGAACACGGAGAAATAAGTGCTTATGTAAAAAAGGGAAGAAAAGCATTTATAATCGTAACGATTATCATGGTAAGACCTTATCAAACGGCGATTGATTTTTCGGTAACAACAGAGTCATTATTGCCATTTGACTTTGGATACAGCACGAAGTTAATTCAGCGCTTGTATAACGAATTCAACAAAACATTTCCATTAATTGATTAGGCCAAACATACTAATCAAAATGAACGGAGTTGAATACATGCGGTGTTCAAATTGTCCAAGTAAAAATACGAAGGTTCTGGATTCAAGACCAATTGAGGAAGGACGCACGATCCGCCGGCGCAGGGAATGTGAACAATGCGGGTTCAGGTTTACTACATTTGAACGGATTGAAGAGGTTCCACTAATCGTTGTAAAAAAAGATGGAGCGAGACAGGAATTCAGCAGAGAAAAACTGATTCGCGGTTTAATAAAGGCATGTGAGAAGCGACCGGTGCCACTGGAGAAAATCGAAGGAATTGCTGCGGATGTTGAAAAAGAACTGCGTAATGGCGGCGTCTCGGAAATCCCTAGTAACGAAATCGGTGAAATGGTGATGGATCGACTATCAGATGTCGATGAGGTTGCCTATGTCCGATTTGCATCAGTTTACCGCCAATTTAAGGATATTAGTGTTTTCCTGGACGAGTTAAAGGAGCTAATCAATACAGATAAGAAATAATAACAGGAACTTATAGTGCGTGTTCAAAAAGTCGTGCTTATCATTTGGTGACGTTTTGAACACCCTCTTATAGTGTTTTCATGCGTAATTTGAGGTGAAACGAATGAATTTTATAGGAAAGCTTTTGCCTGTAGAGGGGTATATGGTCGTGCAGAAGGGTAATCTGCCAGAAGGGTATATGCGGTCATTAACTCATTTGTACCAGCCGTTAATCGGGATAACTGCTGTTATGTTATACCAGACGCTATTGCATGAAATTGAATTGCAGCAAGCTAATGAACCACAGACCCATCATACGTTAATGAACTATTTGAATTTGCCCCTGGATGATATTTACCGGGCAAGACTTAAGCTGGAAGGAATCGGTCTGTTGAATACATACAAACATCAGACAGATAAAAACGATTATTATACGTACGAATTATTGGAACCATTTGCCCCTGGAGATTTTTTTGAGGATGCGATGCTTACACAGTTATTGTACCATCATGTAGGCGATGAGAAGTTTACTGTTTTAAAGAATCATTACGTAACTAAACCTCGGCTGCATGGCGGGAACAACGTAACTGCTGCATTCCATGATGTTTTCCAAACATTTCAACCGCAAATGGAACCATCTGATCCTGTTAAAGCATCACATGAGGAAAGTAATGTACAGATTGATTTTACCTGGATGAAACAAATGCTAAAACAACGAATGATCCCAGAAAAATATATTTTAACCGCCGACAACCGTAAATTAATTTCACAAATGATGGTCTTATATGATTTAGCGGAACATGAAATCGAAAAAGCGGTAATGTGGGCACTTACTGCGGAAAACAAGCTGGATACAGATGAATTTAAAGTAGCCTGCCATGATCTATTCAAGTCCACTCACCAGCAGTCAGTCATTAAGTTAACTGATATAATAGCCAAGCAGGGTAAAACTCAAGTGAAAACAAAACCAGCTACGAAAGAAGAGCAGTTGATTTATGAACTGGAAACAATTTCGCCAAAACAACTGCTGGAGGATCTGTCAAGTGGAAACCATGCGTCTGAACAGGATATGAAAATCATCCGGGATGTTATGACAACACAAGGGCTGCCATCTCCGGTTATGAATGTACTGATTCATTATGTATTGCTGCAATCGAATATGAAACTGTCTAAAGCTTATTTAGAGAAAATCGCCAGTCATTGGTCACGAGCCAATTTACAAACGGCAAAAGAAGCGATGGAATTTGCCAAAAAAGAGAAAGCGAAGTCGCAAGCAGGATATGTAAAAAAACAAAATTACCGGAAGCCTGCTGCCAATGAAGTAGTACCTGATTGGTTTAAAGATCGGAAAAAGAAGCCGGCACAACCGGCAACAACAATAAATCACACAGAAACAGAAGAGGAAAAAGCGGAATTTGAAGCACTTTTACGTGAATTTACAAGTAAAAATAATCATTTGCAAGGATGATTTTTGATGGAACCAATCAAATCGACATTAAAAAAATGGATGCAGGATAATAAGAATTTCAAGGAAAATTACCTGTCTATCAAACAGCAGGTTCTTCACGATCCCGAGATAGCTGAATTTCTTGCCTTGCATCCGCAATTAACAGAAAACGAAATCGATAAGAATCTGATAAAGTTATACGAGTATACAACCCAATCAAAGCAATGCGAAAAATGCGCCTCATTTGGCAAGTGCATCAATATGATTCAAGGATATTCTCCAATATTAAAAGCAGATAATAATGAATTACATTTAACATATGAAAAATGCCATAGTCGTGTAGCATATGAAAAACAGAAAGAACAGGAAAATTTGATTAACAGCCTGTACATGCCCAAGGATATATTACATGCGAATCTGGACAGTTTGGATATAGATGATACGAGAAGGCAAATTGTCCGGGAATTGATGCTTTTTTTAAAACAGGCACAAACCGAATTACCAGCGAAAGGGTTTTATTTTTCCGGCCCCTTTGGTGTTGGGAAAACCTATCTTCTTGGGGCGATCGCCAATGAACTAAAGAAATTGCACATTTCATCCATGCTTATTTATATGCCGGAATTTGTCCGTGAAATGAAAGGGTCAATCAAGGATGATTCTATCAACAGGAAAATAGATTATTTTAAGAAAACAGAAGTTCTGATGTTGGATGATATTGGTGCAGAAACACAGTCTGCCTGGTTCCGTGATGAAATCCTCGGATCAATTTTGCAGTACCGCATGATGGAACGATTGCCTGTCTTTTTTACTTCCAATTATAGTTTGGAGCAATTGGAGGAGCAGTTAGCTATATCAAATCGCGGTGGCGTTGAAAAAGTAAAAGCCGGCAGAATTATTGAGCGAATTAAACAAGTAAGTAAAGAGTTTCTCATGTATGGGGAGAACCGACGCAACTAAATAAGGAAGCTAACAGGATTAGTGCTATTCTGTTAGCTTCTTTTTAAACTTTCGGAAGTGTCGGTTTTACTATTGTTGGTAGTTTATCCGGATCATACATTTTTTCACCCTTTTGTCCATATAATGTAACAGTTTGGTTCTGGATGAGGGTGATATTTGTTGCTGGAAGTTTATTTTAGTTCTGACAAAGAAGTGATCAGTTTTTGTGAGTATTTATTTCGTTATAACAAGCAAATTGAATTGCATTGGAAAACAGATGAGGATTGGGGGAATCTACTACAACTGCAATACCAACTGCCAGGCAACAAGACGATGGATTCAATTGCAAAGGCGATGACCGATGTGTTTATCAATCATCGATTAACCAATATGATCAAACATATTATGGAAGAATACTATTACTATACGAATACGGATGAGATGGAACGCATCCTGGATTTAACGCATTGGATTTTTTCTGGTGAGGATGATGACAGCCTCCAAGTAAGAAAAAACAAGGATCCCAATCAATTATTGCAGTCCTTGTTCATTGCTAATATTAAAAACACAACAACGATCCATTATGATTCAATCGTTAAGTTTCGCCTGAAGGTTTTTAAAGATCAATTAATCCATTACGTTGGACTGGCAATCGACGAATTTAAACGGGAAGAGGATCATCAGGCATTTGTAAACATGTTGCGTGAATACATTGCAAAAAAAGAACCAACCTATAATCTGATTCATGTATTGCAAGGAAGTACATTTTCATTTTTTAAAGAAAATGGCAAGCCGTTTTCAAAAATGGAATTACGGATGCTGATGCAGAAAGAACCGTTATATATTGTCGGACTGGATAAAGATGAATTAAATTTGGCACCTTTAGTCGCGATGGCACCGAAGAAAATAAAAATTTATGGTGACCATCCGTCAGAACCGAAAACGTTAACCGTGATTAATGTTTTCGAGGAAAAAGTGGAGTTCGAAGCCTATAAAAATTTTCCATTTGCTTATTATTTGAAAAATCAATGAGAAAAGGCTTGATTTTCATATCGTGAGAGGCTATAATACGACTTATATTATTATTTATTAGGATAATAAGTAAGGATAAGGACAAGATCATTTGCCTATTGTATAAACAAGAGATGGAAGCCCGCTGGCTGAAAGCTTCCAATATACAACCGGATGATTACCACCTTTGAACTCTGCTGTCGAACAGATCCAGTAGACAGTAGCGTACCATCTGCGTTAAAGATGATGAGCCGTAATAATGATTTACGGGAATTAGGGTGGAACCACGTGTTAAGCGCTCGTCCCTTTGCATAGATGCAGAGGGGTGGGTGTTTTTAATTTTTTTAAAAATGGTTTTAATAAATGATAAGGAGCGATAATCATGGCAGCAGACATTGCAATTATTTTCCCTGACGGTGCTGAAAAAGGATTTCCTTTTGGGACAACTGGAGAGGATATAGCAGCAACTATTTCCCCCGGATTAAAAAAGCAGGCACTTGCCATTAAGCTTGATGGCAAGCTGTACGATTTAAAGCGAGAATTACCTCATGGTGGGGCAATTGAAATTATTACGTATAAAAACAAAGAAGGCATTGACATTGAACGGCATTCCGCAGCGCACTTAATGGCACAGGCGATTAAACGTTTGTACGGAAAGGTTCAATTTGGTGTTGGCCCGGTCATCGAAGAAGGGTTTTATTACGACATGGACATGGAGCATACGATTACCCCAGAAGACCTGCCAAAAATTGAAAAAGAAATGCGCAAGATTGTCGATGAGAACCTGGAAATTGAGCGAATCGAGGTTACCCGTCAAGAAGCGAAGGATATGTTCCGGGGAATTGGTGATGAGCTGAAGCTCGAATTGATTGATGCCATTCCGGAAGATGAACAGGTAACGATCTACAAGCAAGGAGAGTTTTTTGATCTTTGCCGGGGTGTACATGTTCCATCGACAAGCAAAATCAAGGCATTTAAATTATTGACTATCTCGGGAGCGTATTGGCGTGGAGACAGCAATAATCAGCAACTGCAGCGGATTTATGGAACTGCTTTTGAAAAACAAAGCCAGGTGGACGACTATTTGCGGATATTGGAAGAGCGAAAAGAACGCGATCATCGTAAACTTGGAAAAGAATTAGGGATTTTTACCGTTTCCCAAAAGGTTGGTCAAGGACTGCCGTTATGGCTGCCAAAAGGCGCGACGATTCGCCGCCAAATTGAGCGTTATATCGTTGATTTGGAAGAGCGGTTGGGCTATAACCATGTATATACACCGGTATTGGGCAGTATCGATTTATATAAAACGAGTGGACATCTGGATCATTATGATGACGACATGTTTCCGGTAATGGAAATGGACAACGAAGATTTGGTTCTCCGTCCAATGAACTGCCCGCACCATATGATGGTATATAAAAATCAGTTGTATAGCTATCGGAATTTGCCAGTCAGGATTGCGGAGCTTGGTACAATGCATCGGTATGAAATGTCCGGGGCTTTGGCAGGTCTGCAACGTGTGCGGGCAATGACGCTGAATGATGCCCATATCTTTGCCCGTCCAGATCAGTTAAAGGACGAATTTATTCGTGTAGTTGAACTTGTTCAAAAAGTGTATCAAGATTTCGGTATTGAAGACTATTACTTCCGCCTCTCATACCGTGATCCGGAAGATAAAGAAAAGTATATCGATAATGATGAGATGTGGGAAAAAGCCCAATCCATGCTGAAGGAAACGATGGAGGAGATGGGCGTCGACTATGTGGAAGCAATTGGAGAGGCAGCTTTTTATGGTCCAAAGCTTGACGTACAGGTAAAAACAGCCATTGGTAAAGACGAAACATTGTCGACTGTTCAGATTGATTATCAGCTACCGGAACGCTTTGACTTGACCTATATTGGTGAGGATGGAAAAGAACATCGCCCAGTTGTCATCCATCGTGGTGTCGTTTCCACAATGGAACGATTTGTTGCCTTTCTTCTTGAGGAATACAAAGGTGCCTTTCCAACATGGCTGGCACCAGTACAGGCAAAAGTTATTCCAGTTTCTCCACAGGCACATTTGGACTATGCGAAAAGGGTTGCGGATAAGCTGAGACTTAGCGGTGTCCGGGTTGAAGTAGACGAGCGCGATGAGAAGATTGGCTACAAAATCCGTGAAGCCCAAACACAAAAGATTCCATTTTCCTTAGTATTAGGTGATAAGGAAATGAATGATGACGCTGTTAATGTAAGGAGATATGGGGAAAAACAGTCCGAGACGATGTCTTATGAAGCGTTTGAACAAATGATAACGGAAGAAATTACCGAGAAGAAATTGCGGAAATAATAATGATACCCTCTTTCCAAGTGAATAGGTTAGCGTATTTACTTGGAAGGGGGAAGCTATGTATTGACATATACATTATTCGATGTTATTCTATAAAAGCTGAATCAAAACTTAATGATCGATAGACAAGTAGAAGCACCCGCTTCTCACCTGTTCGACGCTTTATGCTGTTGACTGGTCCGATAATTTTCAAATAGACTATTGGGAACGTGTGGGTGCATCTGTGTACCGACACATTTTTTATGTAAATGAATCAACTTGTCAACGATTATAGTTAAAAAATTTTGGAGGTGGCTGGCTATTAGCAAAGATATGAACGTTAATGAGAAAATTCGTGCTCGAGAAGTGCGATTAATTGATTCGAATGGTGATCAACTTGGAGTGAAATCACGTAATGAAGCATTGGATATTGCTGCAAAACGGAATTTGGATTTAGTTCTGGTTGCTCCAAATGCGAAACCACCAGTGTGCCGAATCATGGATTACGGGAAATACCGCTATGAACAACAGAAGAAAGACAAAGAAGCACGTAAAAAACAAAAAATTATTAACGTAAAAGAAGTTCGCTTTACACCAGGAATCGGTGATCATGATTTTAATACCAAATTAAAAAATGCTCGTAAATTCCTTGAAAAAGGCGACAAAGTAAAGGCTTCGGTTCGCTTTCGCGGTCGTGCCATTACGCACAAGGAGCTTGGCCAAGAGGTTTTAGATCGTTTAGCTGAAGAGGTGAAAGATATTTCAACAGTGGAATCCAAGGCTAAAATGGAAGGCCGTAACATGTTTATCATGCTTGCTCCAATTAACGATAAATAATTCTGGGAGGAAATTTACATGCCTAAAATGAAAACCCACAAAGGTTCACAAAAACGCTTTAAACGAACAGGTTCTGGAAAACTGAAACGTTCACATGCATATACAAGTCATATGTTTGCCCATAAATCACAAAAACAAAAACGCAAATTACGTAAATCTGCACTTGTATCCTCTGGAGACTATAAGCGGATTAAATCAATGCTTCCGTATAAATAAGGGAGCCGGACGTGGCCTACTCTGCCGAGAGCAGAACACAGCCTAAAGTTGTATATTTTCTTAGCTTGTGAAAAGCGTGCAATTAAACTATTTGAGATACAGGTACTTGTATTAGGAGGGAATTATTATGCCACGTGTAAAAGGTGGAACGGTTACGCGCAAACGTCGTAAACGCGTATTAAAATTAGCTAAAGGTTATTATGGTTCAAAAAGAACGTTATTTAAAACAGCAAAACAGCAAGTAATCAAATCAGGTCAATATGCATATCGTGACCGCAGACAAAAGAAACGTGAATTCCGCAAGCTTTGGATTGCACGTATTAATGCTGCAGCACGTATGAATGACATTTCATACAGCAAACTAATGCATGGTCTAAAAGTAGCTGGTATTGAAGTAAACCGTAAAATGCTGTCAGATCTTGCTATCAATGATGAACAAGCATTTACACAACTTGCTGATAAAGCAAAAGCAGCATTAAAATAGATTGGAAAATGATGGCCAAATCCAAAACGGGTTTGGTCATTTATTTAAAGTAAAGAAAGTATATAATTTTAGCGATATTAATTCACGATCAAGAAAGGCCATGTCCAGCTCCAGCGCCCAGCAACTAGCAAACTTCACACTCCTTCACTACGATAAGTCAACATCGGTTCGCTTCCAGCTCACCGTGTTTCCTTTATCTCATTGCGGAGTGCTCCAGTTTGTACGTTGCTAAACGGGCGCTTGCGCTTTTCTTATTACGTACTGGAGGAAATGCAATGCATATATCTATTTTGTATTTAACCCTAATAAATGTAATCGGGTTTGTACTGATGGGAACGGATAAGCAAAGGGCGATAAAGCATAAATGGCGGATTTCTGAAAAAACATTGTGGATTACCGCGATTATTGGTGGAGCTCTCGGTTCATATGCCGGAATGAAGACGTTTCATCACAAAACAAAACACCGGAAGTTTCAAATAGGTATGCCATTGATTTTGTCCCTTCAGGCAGTACTATTTATCTTTCTTACAGTGTCATAAAGGCTCGTCTCTTGTCATATACATGTACTAATCGTTATGAACAAAGGCGGAAGCGCCCGTTTAGAGGCGTATGTGCTGGATTGAACCGTAGGAGATAAAGGAAACACGGTGAGCTGGAAGCGAACCGATGTTGACTTATCGTACGGAGGTGAAGGAAGCACACTAGCCTCTGGGCGCTGGAGCCGGACGTGGCATTTTCTGGTAAAGACTTCATATAACTATAAATTATATACTTTCTTTACAATGGAAAGAGTTTGCCCACAGACACTAGCTAAGAAGGAGGAATATCATGGAACTGTTTGGTAATTATCTCATGACGATTATCGAAACAGGTGGATTATTTGCACCAATTTTATTTATTAGCTTTCATTTATTACGCCCATTATTCTTTCTTCCTGTTGTATTTATTTGTGTATCCGGAGGTATTTTATTTGGGACAGTGGCTGGTACCTTGTATTCCCTTATTGGTATTACATTATCCAGTGTACTGTTTTATGGAATTATTCGCTGGATGCCAAAAACGTACAACCGACTTGTCAGCATGAAGCAGAAGATTATTGGGAAACAAACCGATTTTACGACCTCACAAATCGCCGTATTAAGACTTGTGCCATTTATTCATTTTCATCTGTTATCGTTATGTTTAATCCAAATAACTGCAGGTTTTAAAGATTATGCGAAGTCATCATTATTCTCAAACATTCCATTGGCGTTTGTCTACACGTCCATCGGTCAATGGATTGCAAGCTTGTCCCCTATCTATATCTCCATGTTTTTAATCGCATTATTGCCGCTTATCTATCTGCTTAGGAGAAAAGAAATTATTATTAAATGGCAGGACTTTTTCCAGGCAAGTACATGAACAAAAGCGGAAGTGCCCGGTTAGCGGCTAGAGGACTCTCGCCCTGCCAAGCAGGGTGGTTCGGTGTTGCTGCGCAAAGCAGCGGTTTTAACCGAACATTCCTACGTAGGAGATAAAGGAAACATGCCCCTTCATAGGGGTAGACGTGAGTTGGACGCAAAGTCCGTTTTTAGTCGGCCTTCCTCCTTCCTCGAACGAGGGGATGTTCGACTAAGAACGCCACGTCCTGTGGCAACGCCGAACTGACCTACATCCTGTAGGCCCGACTTATCGTACGGAGGCGGGTGTTGTCCACTAGCCGCTGGGCGCTGGAGCTGGACGTGGAACAAAAGCTCTATTGGACGGAAAAGACGCTCATCTTAAATGAAGGTGAGCGTTTTCACTTAACAGGCGTTATCAACAACTTGTTAATCGGGTGTTTCCATTCGATTTGCGCATACGGGTAGCGAATTAATAGTTCTTTTTCCAGAAAATATAAATCATCTCGTGTCAATCCACGCAAATCAAGTGGCTCTGGAGCAGTGATTTGAATGGTAACTACTTCAAATGACTGCTCAGTTGTTCCCAAATATTTTTCTCCTTCAAATAAACATCCTTTATAAACAAATTGTAAATTCTTCTTACTATTTTGTTCCTCATCCAGTAAGAAGAATTCCATTTGTTCCTTGGCAATCTGTAATTTTCGCCGCGGATTCCGAAAGTATTGAAATATTGTATATAGAATGCAGGCAAGCGCAATGAAAATCAGCACACGAAACAATAATACAATCATGTTAAACCGTCTCCCCGAAACTTGTTATTCCCTTATACGTATTACAATTCATTTAGGTTTCACTATATTTCATTTTTTCATGGTACAATCGTAGTAAAACAAAAAGGAGTATTACCAGTGTGTGTTATTAGAGGCTAAAACTTTCCTTCATGCTTGTGAAAAAGTTATAATAATAGTGAGATAAATAGAAGGAGGCATTCATACATATGGCAAAGTTGGATGAAACATTAACAATGCTAAAAGATTTAACTGATGCCAGGGGAATTCCAGGCAACGAAAAAGAAGTGCGAGACGTGATGGAAGGGTATATTAAGCCGTTTGCCGATGAGGTTTTCACAGATAATCTGGGAAGTCTAATTGCGAAAAAAACGGGGGACGAAAACGGACCGAAAATCATGATTGCGGGTCATTTGGATGAAGTTGGCTTTATGGTAACCCGAATCGACGACAATGGCTATGTTTATTTTCAAACTACTGGCGGCTGGTGGAGCCAAGTTATGCTTGCTCAACGTGTTACCATTATGACGGCAAAAGGCGATGTTACCGGAATCATTGGTTCAAAACCACCACATATTTTATCTGCCGAAGCACGAAAAAAGCCGGTGGAAATAAAAGATATGTTCATTGATATTGGTGCAAAGAGCAAAGAGGAGGCGACTGATTTTGGTGTTCGTCCAGGTAATTCGATTGTACCTTACTTTGAATTTACCCCATTAAAAAATGAAAAAATGCTGTTAGCGAAGGCCTGGGACAACAGGATTGGTTGTGCAATTGCCATTGAAGTACTTAAGCAGTTAAAAGATGTCGATCATCCAAATGTTGTATACGGGGTCGGTACGATTCAGGAAGAGGTTGGCCTGCGTGGTGCACGTACAGCAGCACATAAAATCAAGCCTGATATTGGTTTCGGTGTGGATGTTGGTATTGCTGGAGATATGCCAGGTATTTCGGATAAGGAAGCAGACAGCAAGCTTGGAGATGGTCCGCAAATTGTTTTATATGATGCATCAATGGTTTCACATAAAGGAGTTCGTGATTTTATTGTTGATACAGCGGAAGAACACCATATTCCATATCAGTTCACTACTATACCAGGTGGCGGGACAGACTCGGGTTCCATTCATCTGACCGCGAGTGGTGTGCCATCCCTTTCCATTACGATTGCAACCCGGTATATCCATTCCCATGCAGCTATTTTACACCGGGATGATTTCGAAAACGCTGTAAAATTAATTGTAGAAGCAGTTAAAAAATTAGATCGGGATAAAGCGAATGAGATTATTTTTGCTTGAATAAGTAAAAAGCGGCAGCAGTTACAATACTGCTGCCGCTTTTTAATCGTCTAGGAAATTACACTAGCGTTGCATAAAAAATAAAAGATCTAGTCAACCATTTTGATTTGTAACTTATTTACATTTATCAATTATAAAGAATATTCAGTCTCACCTTCTTCGTGAATCAGAGAAAAAAAGATAATAGGGCTATAAAGGTAGTCCTTCATCCATTTTTTGGAATTCATTAGTTATTTAAACGAGTGGATCGTACGTTAGATCATCTAAATGTAAAACATCTCCTGATTCATATTGTGCTAAGGTTTCTTCAAATATTCGCTGATGCTGCATCTTTCGGCGTCCGTTGGATGTTCGATCCGGTTTTTTGAAAAGTTCTTTTATGAAGCTCGAAAGACTTTTAGACCAAAAATCACTTACCCAATTGAACATTTCCAGTAATGTACCTTTATATCCTAATTTGTTTTTCATTAACAGATTTAAGCAGAATGTAATCATCGCGATGTAAATCTGGTTGAATACGGCATTTTCGCTTTGTCCGTAAAATTTTATCAAGACCAAATGCTGCTTTATCCATTTGAAAAACAATTCGATTTGCCAACGTGTACGGTAGAGGTCACTAATTTCTTGCGCGCTCACTTTTGCATCATTGCATACAATCGAAATGAGGTTGCCTTTACTATCCAATGTTTCTACCAAATGTAAAGGATGTTTCATATTTCCGATTTTCACCATCGCATCACGAATGATTGCAGAGGATGGATCTACAGGTAGTTCCTCTATCACGTGAACGATCGTATTTGCTTTAATTCTGGTGACAAATCGAATTCCGTTTGCACAATAATACTCAAATTTGCCAAAGTCGAAATAGCCGCGGTCGAATACGTGAAGCGCATCTTTACCCAAAATTAATGGGTCTAACTGTGTGACATCTGCTGGCTTTGCAGGAGTAAGAATCACGTCATTTGGATAAGAAACACCATCACAAAAATTGACGGAAGTATGTAGCTTTATTCCAGCTTTTGTCTCTCGGAAAACGGCCCATTCATATTGGCTAAGGCACATCGAGATCGTTGATGAATCGATTAAATGTATCTTTCCAAGTGCCTTATCTGCTTGCTTGGAACCGAGTTCTTGATGCAATTTTTGAACCAGATGATGCAGGATAACCTGAAAAATTTCAGGCGGTATTTCACCCAGCTTTCGTGAAAGCTGAGATTTACTAATACGCTTTATGCCAACAAGTCTTTGTACCATTTTCTTGCGTTTTACATTATCGCTTATCCGCCCAAGACTCTTTAATTCTTTCAGCTGAGCATAAATGAAAGTTCTGATAAACGTGAGTACACCAAGCTTTTTTACATATTTATCGATTTGGGCATGGTCAATCATTTTTTGTATAACTTTTGTATCCAGTGGATGAATGTATTCCTTAAATACATGTTTTATGGTATTATTGTCCATGTTAGCTCCTTATAGTTAGGGATTTGGACTGGACTACCATACCCTAATTATAAGGCTTTTTTTATGACTTTTAAAGGTTAAATTGCCATTATTGCCAAATTTCACATAAAATATATTTCTTGACTTTTATATTTTATTTTCCTGCAACGCTAGTGAGGAAATTATAAAATTTTGCGGCTGTGGATAACTTAATAACCGGATAAGCCACGTCCGGCTCCAGCGCCCAGCGGCTAGTATGCAACACCCGCCTCCGTACGATAAGTCAACATCGGTTCGGGTAAGAAGGAAGGCCGACTAAGAACGGGCTTTGCGCCCAACGTCGGCATACCCCTTTTGCAGGGGCATGTTTCCTTTATCTCCTACGGCTCAGTCCAGCATATACGCCGCTAACCGGGCGCTTCCGCCTTTGTTCTTTATTTGTTTTGCAAGATTCGCCACATGCAAGCTTTTCTAGGCTAAATATGTATTCATCACTTTCTGTACATACTTTTTTGTTTCGGCAAATGGCGGGATTCCTTGATATTTATCAACATTTCCGGGTCCTGCATTATAGGCAGCAATCGCTAATTCCAAATTGCCATCATAGCGGTTAAGCATTTGACTTAAGTATTTTGTACCGCCTTCAATATTTTGTTGTGGGTCATATGGATTTGTCACTCCTAGACCACGGGCAGTTGCTGGCATCAGTTGCATCAGCCCCAGTGCGCCAGCATAACTTTTAGCATTCGTATTGTAATTTGATTCTGCTTTGATAACCGAATGAATAAGCCTTGGATCAATACCAAATTTTTCCGCAGCATTGGAGATGATTGCTGTAAAACCTTCATCCATTTTTTTACGTGTGTTTGCTGTATTCGTATGCATGTATGGTGCGGGATGACCAGCCGGCTTACTGGATAGCTGTCCCTCGTTGTTTAATGATGCTGCTTGATTTATTTTTTCCTGCAGCATTTGCTTGAATGCTAAATCAACGATAGGGGAGTTATCAGAAAATGAATTATCCGTTGACGTTAAAATCGACATTGCCTGATATTGGATCATCGTTTGTAAATCTTTTATCTCCATTGGAAATCTCCCCCTTCTCTCTCCAGTATTAGTTTACCCGTAAATGGCTGTTATGGCAATAGCTTCCTAGAGTTTGAATACTTCTTTTCCGGATTCCTGTAATACCTCCTGATAAAACGGGTCATTACCAATACAGAAAACACGGTCACATAAACTGATAATTTCATCCATATCATGCGAAGTATAAAGAATCATCATGCCTTCTTTTTTTGCTCGCCTGTATAAATAGGAACCAATTTCTTTCCGCGACTTTAAATCGATGCCAACAGTCGGCTCGTCCAGTAATAATAGCAGGGGGTCATGGATAAGCGTGATCGCCAAATTTAATTTTCGTTTCATTCCCCCTGATAAGGTTTTTACCGAGTCCTGCCAAATTTCCAATTTCATATCCAGGCAAAGCTGTTTTAATTCTTCTTTGCTTTTTTTCTTCCATGCCAGCTTTTCAAAGAAGACCATGTTCTCCTCTACGGTGAATTCATCCCATAATGCGATATCCTGGGGGACAAATCCGACCAGTTTGCGAACCTTTTTCCGATTTTCTTTATATGTCAGATTATTTAATGCAATGGATCCATCTGTTGGATGTAATAGGGTTGCCAGTATTTTCAGCATAGTTGATTTACCTGCGCCATTTTCCCCCACGAGCCCAACAATTTCACCCGGTTTTACGGAAAATGAAATGTCCTTTAAGATTTCTTTTTTGCCATAATGTCTTGATAGAGAATTGATGTTAAGCATGGATCTCCTCCTTCCTGAAATACCAAATTATGGAAAACAACATAATGATGCATGTGGCCAGGTTTGCGCTTCCACCTGACAGAAATGGCTGAAGCGGATTAAGCATATCCACCCAAGGCCATTTTTGTATCATCCCAGTATTTGGGATAATTGCCCCGCTGGCAACCGCCATAATTAAGGCGATGGCGAATGCAGTGGTATAGTAAAGAAATTGCCTTCTAAACAGGTTTGCCATTAAAAAAGCCGCTATGCTTAGGGTTAGCCGAAAACTTGTTAGACTCCAGATGGATATTTGCTCCTGGAAAATAATTGAAAATATACTAACACTCAGTAAATCCACTATAAAGCACAAAACAGTATAAATAATAAAATTAAAAACGAGATAGTGTTTGAACGAATAGCGCATAAAAGCAAATCGCACGTTGACACTGGCGTGTTTTTCATGAATTATCCAGTCAAACAGCAGCAGGGTTGATAAAAGGGAGAAGATCGCCCACAACCCCCATATATGGAACAATTGCGCGTCATTATTCTGTGACGAATTTTCTGTATCACCGAAAGAAAAAGATGTTTTCAGCAAATCTTGCTCCGATTGAATCTCCTTCGATTTTGCAACGATTTCATCCCATGTCCATTGTTTAGTTGACTGGTAGTGGCCGATTAGCTCCTGAACGGTATATGCCGCTTTCGACCGCCCAGTTTCTTGCTGGATATAGGATAATATCATTTCTTTTACCGGTGTATACGCGAATGAAAGGTCTGATCGATAACTTGTGAGTAATCGGTTACGGCTGCCTTCACGAATTTCTTCCTCATAGCCATCATGGATAACAAAGACACTATCCAGTTGATGCTTCTTTAACCGATATAAAGCAACATCCTCTTCAAGCTGGTAGACCCGAATGAATGGTGTTGACTTGATCTCGTTTCGCAATTCGCTTGCTGCATCTGATTCGTCTTCCATAACAATACCAACAGGTACTTTGCTATCATCGGTAACGGCATTGGCTGCTTTTGCAATCCCGATTGTTGCGATCAATGGAATCAACAGCCAGAACAGGAGACTTGGCCAGTGTCTTTTCCAATGGAGAAATCGTGTTTCTATAATATATTTCACGATCGGGCACGCTCCTTCCACAATGAAAAACCCGCAAAGATAAAAAATATAGCACTAGAAAGTAGGATAAGTGGCAGGTAGTCCGCATAAAACCGTTCATTTAAAATGATCTCCTGCAGCCAATGGAATGCTTGATTGGCAAAACTGTAAGGCAAAAATGCCTGCACATACATCGGAAAATATAATACTGGTATAATTGCTCCACTTATCAACAATAGGAGCAGGGTAAATAGCGATTGAATAAGTAAGCGCAATTTTTGCGATCGGAAAATCGTTTCGATAATGGCTAACACTCCCAAAAAGCTAAACCCGTATAATAACGTAATGATCGCAATCCGCCCATAGTCCACCCCATACAGTGGTATAGCTGTAATTTTTTGAAATAGAACCAAGGCAAATCCAGAAAGAAACATGGTAACGGAAAGAGACACTATTATTTTTGCCAGGATTTGCTGGAGCTCGATAACACCGTAAAGCCGCATCCGCTGCTCCATCCGTTGATGTTCATCGTTTGTTAATAATGAATAGAAAGCAATCAGCCAAATGGTGACGATAATAAACCAAGCTGCAAGTGTATAATAGTGGATCGGTGAACTTGTAGCATTGTTCATTATCGTTTCCTCATCCAGGATTTTGTCCTTGCCAATTGTATAAAAGATAAAGCTGGTAAATTGGTCAAATAACAGGTCATTTCTTTCATCAGTTGCAATCGGTAATTGCTTGGCAAAGTAATTAATCGTTAAAATATTTGCTTGTGCTGCCCGGATATGCCGGGAAATGCTGTCCAATAGTTCTTTGATGAGATAGCTTTCCGTTTGCTTTGCCGGATTTCCGGCAATATGTAATGTAACTGAATTTCCATTATATAAATCACTGGTAAATCCTGCTGGAAAGGTTATATACCCACTAATCTTACTCCGCTTCAGCTGCTCAAGGGCCTTGTCCTCGGGTAATGCATGGATCGTTATATAGCTGCCCAATTGGGATGACTCCTCAATTAATTTCACGACCAGCTGTGTTTCTTTTGATTGATCTAAATCGACTAATCCTACTTGAATCGCTTCGTGTTCATCTTGATCTGTAAATGTAATCATAAGTATGGCGCTTAATGCAATAATGATAATTGGAAAAAGCAAAAGAAGAGGAAGTGATGGCCACTTCCTCCAAAGTTTCTTCGCATCATTTCGGATAAATAGAATGATGTGTTTCATAAAAGACATGCTGTCACTTCCTTGTAGCTAGGAAAATTGGCCAAATCATATCGTATTCTTTATAGGCCGTTCAGATCTCCACCGCCGCCAGCTCCAAGAATGCCCATTAACCATTGCTGATATTGGGGCGCTACATCTGTTTCAAAATAATTCATAATCTCATTTACAGACATGCTGCCAATATCTTTTACGTTAGAATCATCAGGTGTGTTAACCTTTTTAATTGTTTTGGCGTCTTTCTTAACGTGAAGGCTGGCCATATCTTGGGTAACATTAAGAGCAGGTGCATCAATTGCAAATGTATTTTCCGAATTCATTTTATCTTTGTCATAGGATGCTTTGCCTGACCAATTGAAGCTAATGTCTCCACCTGGTTCCGATACGGAAAATACTCGTTCATAATCACGTCTGTCATCCTTTAATGTCTCGGTACCTTCATATGAATACTCGACATCTTCAATTGCAAGTTTAATAGAGTCATTTGCTTTATTATCTTTCCATGATAAATCACCTGTGAATGTCACGGTTCCTTTGTTGATAGAATCATCAGCGGTTATCTCGTAATCGAATTTTTGAGTTGTGTCATTCAATAGGTGGGTACCCTTTATTGTAAGTGTATTAATCTCATCTTTGCTTCCGCCTGCACCAATCGAGAAATCGCGTTGTACAATCAAGTTGTTTTTCACCCAAATAATGGATGTTAAACCGTTTGGAATATGCGAATCTTTTATGTCCTTAATCAGTTTATCAAGATCCTCTCCAAATAGTTTATCGATATCTTCGTTAAAATTGAGATCCATTGCTTCTGGGCTAATTCCAAATAGGCGAAGTTCCATTTGTTCCTTGAAAAGCTTTTGCAATTTCTTATCATCTTGCATTTTCTCCAGAATAGATACGAATAAATCCTTCGTCTCCTGCTCTGAGAGATGCATGGTTATTTTTTCTGTATCAAAATTTTTGTTATCAACCTTGATTGTTTCTTTTGCTGAATCAAAGGCATCACCAGGAATTTCATCGAAAATTTTCGTTGCATATTCTTCTTTTAAGTAGTTTAGATCTTCTTCCGGCAGCCCTTTTACAAGCTCAAAGAATGTATTGAAATCAATTGTTTCTCCTTCAGGAAAAGATGGATCTGCTTCATGCAACAGTTTTCCAATGTCCTTATCTTTTATTTGTAAGGATTCTTTCAGAAATGGAAGTCCAAGTAATAATTTATCAGCATCAATGTAAAATTTCATATCTTTCATTTCCATTTCTCCAAAGTTCGCTTGGATGTCTGTTACAAGCTGTTTTTCCTTCAGATCGGTTTGTGATGTTAATGTAAGTGTTGCGTTATTGATGATTTCCTGCGGGTCCATCATCCCGTATCCACCACCATAGGGATCATTGTATTCCCCCGATAATTTAAAAGTAGTTTCAATTGGATTCTCTTCCGTTTGTTCCCGCCATGCCAACTCAGGTTCATAGCGCTCTGTGATTTTATCCTTCATAAAATCAATTGTGTTTTTCTCTGCTTTGAAATATTGCGCCTTATCGGAACCTGTTACCGTTACGTATGCTGCAACACCACCACCTACAAGCAATACAGCAACTACGATAATGGCAATAAGCTTTTTGGATAAGCCTTTTTTTGTCTGCTCTCCGTTTTGCGTTTCATCCATCTTGCAAATCTCCTCTCAGTCTAAGTCTTTTTAAAAGATATGTATTATTAAGAAACAAGCTTAATAACAACAATGTCACGAATAATTATATATCATCCACAGAAAAAATAGTCAAATGGTTATAAGAACTTTAAAATTTATTTAATTCTATATACCTATATTTATTCTTAATTAAAAATAGATTAATGGGTATATATACATTTAAATAAGGCAAAAAATGGTTTATGGTTTATGTATATTTCGATTTAAAGCGAGAAAAGCAACGTGTGAGTGAATTATACAGGACTTATTAATTATTTTATTGCATAAAAAAGATAGATGCTTGTTTATGCATCTATCCTTCGTAATGCTTCGGGCTTGTTATAGTGAGGTTGTTGCTTTTTTTACCCCTTGCTCCAGACTATTGACCATTTCCTGTTTTTCCTGTTCATCGGACTGTTTCCAGATTAATTCAAAAAGCACCCCTAACCCGGGCAGCATTTTTTCTTCGCCATTTTGAATAGCATCGACAATCGTTGCTTCCAATTGCTCCTGATCATTTGCTGCAATATTCGTTACTATAGCTTTCCGCAAATTTAAATCCAAGCAGATCACCTCTTCGTATATAGTAGGATTAACGTTAGTTTGACCGGAACAGGGGGAAATATGTATGATGGAACAAGATAAAATGAACCCGAGGATGTGTGCTTATGATTACTTCTATTCAAAATGATAAAGCAAAACAATGGCATAAACTAAAAAAGAAAAAAGAACGCGTACGATCAAAAACCTTTTTAATAGAAGGCTTTCACTTAATTGAGGAGGCACACGCAAGTAATTGGAAAATTGAAGAGTTCATTTTACAGGAAGGAAGCGATGCACCTGGTTTTTCAACGGATTATCCGGTTTTTATCGTTTCCCCCTCCGTTTTTAATCATATATCCGAAACGAAAACACCACAGGGAATTGCAGCAGTTGTCCGTATGAAGGCTTCTGTGTGGGAATCATTCGAAAAAGTGCTGCTTGTTGATGCCGTGCAGGATCCGGGTAATTTGGGAACAATGATCCGAACGGCTGATGCTGCTGGGTTTGATGCCGTCATTCTTGGGGAGAATACGGTCGATATGTACAATAATAAGGTAGTTCGTTCTACACAGGGATCCCTTTTTCATATTCCGGTTTTTCAGGAAAGCTTATTGGCAAAAATTCCTGTGTTAAAGGATGAAGGATTCACCGTTTGGGCATCAGCATTAATGAATTCAGTCCCTTTTACGGCAATTACCCCTGACAGAAAGGTAGCATTAATTATCGGGAATGAAGGTGCAGGTATTACGGAAGAAATCATCCATTTAGCAGACCATTGTGTAAAGATCCCGATTTATGGAAAGGCAGAATCATTAAACGCCAGTGTTGCCGCCGGAATATTAATGTATTATATCAAAGCAAAGGCGTAAGTGCCCGGTTAGCGGCGTATGGACTGCGCCCTGCCATGCAGGGTGGTTCGGTGTTGCTGCCGGGAGCAGCGGTCTTAACCGAACATTCCTGCCGTAGGAGATAAAGGAAACATGCCCCTGCAAAAGGGGTAGACGTGAGTTGGACGCAAAGTCTGTTCTTAGTCGGCCTTCCTCCTTCCCCGAACCGATGTTGACTTATCGTACGGAGGCGGGTGTTGTCCATTAGCCGCTGGGCGCTGGAGCCGGACGTGGCCAATCCTGGTGTAAGTTAAATAGAGCTAGAATTTTTTTGATTTCTTTCTTGAAGGGCTAACTATTGCAACATGTCACGATTTTATCTATAATAGAAGCAATTTCTATAGTATGCTATGAAAGAGACGATTAGCAATATAAAAGTGGCCAAGGGAGGAAATGTCCTGGACTGAAAGCATTTCTGCCACGTCATTGTTAATTTTTCACTCTGGAGCCGACACTTGGACCTTGGGTAACAGAAATGTATGATGTTGAATTCTTCTGCTATTGCAAGTAAAGGTGTTCCGGATTTTTCCGTTATCAAGTTTAAGCAGGACACAGAATAATTGTGTCAACAAGGGTGGTACCGCGACTCGAAAGCCTCGTCCCTTATTTAGGGGATAAGGCTTTTTTTGTATTTCATAAAGGAGGTTTATTAATGAAGGAGCAATTGGAGGCACTAAAAGCAGAAGCGTTAGCACGTATTGCCGAAACAAATGACAGAAAAGAGCTGCAGACGATCCGTGTTGCCTATTTAGGGAAAAAAGGATCGATTACCGGGATTTTAAAAGGTATGGGAAAGCTGCCCAAGGAAGAACGACCAGTAATAGGTGAGGTTGCCAACCATGTCAGAGAATCGATTACCGAAGCAATCGAACAAAAAAATGAAACACTTGAACAACAGGCATTGGAACAGCAGCTCATGAACGAAACGATCGATGTGACATTGCCAGGACGCCCTGTTCCAAAGGGAGGAGCGCATTTATTAACGAAGATCGTGGAAGAAATTGAAGACCTGTTTATCGGCATGGGGTTTGAAGTAAGAGAAGGCCCAGAGGTCGAAACAGACTATTACAACTTTGAGGCATTAAATTTACCGAAACATCACCCTGCACGGGATATGCAGGACACATTTTATATTACAAATGAACTGTTATTACGGACACACACATCCCCGGTTCAGGCCCGAACAATGCGAGAGTATGAAGGAAACAAGAGTGTAAAGATGATCTGTCCAGGGAAGGTTTACCGCCGTGATACAGATGATGCAACCCATTCCCATCAATTTACACAAATTGAAGGTCTATATGTCGATAAAGATGTGCGCATGAGTGATTTAAAAGGAATATTGGACGTATTTGCGAAAAAATTGTTCGGTATTGATCGGGAAATTCGTCTGCGACCAAGCTTTTTCCCGTTTACTGAACCGTCAGTTGAAATGGATATTTCGTGCAAGGTTTGTCATGGAAAGGGATGCTCGGTATGTAAGGGAACAGGCTGGATCGAAATTCTTGGTGCCGGTATGGTACATCCCAATGTATTGTCCATGGCAGGTTACGACCCGGAAGTGTACACGGGATTTGCTTTTGGCATGGGTCCCGAACGGATTGCGATGCTGAAATACGGTGTTGATGATATTCGTCAATTTTACACAAATGATAAGCGGTTTTTGAAGCAATTTCATACGATTTAAGTTAAGGGGGTATAGAAACAGTGTTAGTTTCTTTAAATTGGCTAAAAAACTATGTTGATCTTGGAAATATTTCACCTGAAGCACTTGCTGAGAAAATAACGAAGAGCGGTATTGAGGTGGATGGAATTGAATATATTGCGGAACAGAGTAAGGATGTCGTTGTCGGGCTTGTTACAGAATGTGACAAACATCCGAATGCCGACAAATTAAATCTTTGCCAGGTGGCCATTGGTGAAGATGAGACGTTGCAAATTATTTGCGGAGCACCGAATATTAAACAGGGGCAAAAAGTAGCTGTTGCCAAGCCAGGTGCAGTATTACCGGGGAATTTTAAAATAAAAAAGGTAAAATTACGGGGAATCGAATCGAATGGCATGATCTGTTCGCTTCAGGAATTGGGGATTCAAGATAAGTATGTGCCAAAAGATGTAGCGGATGGAATATTCGTTTTCCCGGATGATGTTGAAGTTGGTCAGGATGTGACACCACTCCTGAACCTCGATGATGCCATTTTGGAATTTGACCTGACACCTAACAGGGCTGATTGTTTAAGTATGTTAGGAGTTGCTTACGAGGTGGCAGCAATCCTTGATCAAGCACTAAATTTACCAGAAGAAAAGGTTACACCAGCCAGTGAAAATACTGCTGATTATATATCTGTTCAAGTAGAGGACAAGAATTTAAATCCATTTTACGGTGCTTTTATCGTAAAAGATATACAAGTTGGGCCATCACCATTGTGGATGCGCAATTATTTGATGGCAGCAGGAATTCGCCCAATTAATAATGTGGTTGATATTACCAATTACGTGTTGCTTGAATATGGTCAGCCATTACATGCGTTTGATTATGATCGCCTGCAATCAAAGGAAATTGTTACGCGTCGTGCTGATGAGAACGAAACAATTGTCACTTTGGATGGCCAGGAACGTCAATTGTCAAACCACAATCTGGTTATTACAAATGGAGAAGAACCGGTTGCACTTGCCGGTGTAATGGGTGGTGCCAATACAGAAGTTCATGACGGAACACGTACAATTATGCTTGAAGCTGCTTATTTTGATCCGTCCTCCGTCAGAAGAACGGTAAAAGATACCGGATTGCGTAGCGAGTCAAGCACGCGATTTGAAAAGGGCATTGACCCAAATCGTGTAAAGCATGCCGGAGAAAGAGCATGTCAGCTACTTGAGAAATATGCCAATGGAAAAGTTTTAACTAACCCGGTTGTTGTGGATGTACTCAATTATACGGAAAGAGAAGTTACCGTTAATCGAGACGAGATTAACAAACGGCTTGGCACGGAAATCACAACAGCAGAGATTGCCGATATTTTAACAAAATTACGTTTTCAATACGAAGAAACGGATGATAAATTCCATGTACAAGTTCCAACGAGGCGTGGCGATATTGCCATTTTTGAAGATATGCTGGAGGAAGTGGCGCGAATATATGGTTATGACAATTTACCATATACGCTGCCAGCAGGAGCCTCGCAAGCTGGTGCCCTTACAGAGCGACAATTACTAAAGCGTGAAGTTAAAAGCTTTATGCAGGGAGCTGGACTTTTGGAAACGATCACTTATTCTCTGACGCGTGAAGCTTATATTGCAAAGCTGATCAGTCCAGAGGTAAAGTGTGATAATTTGTCGCCGGTAAAGCTTTTTATGCCTATGAGTGAAGATCATAAATATTTACGATTAAGCATCCTTCCAGAATTGCTGCATGTTGCATCGTATAACCAGGCTCGAAATCAGGAGGATATTGCTTATTATGAGCTAGGCTCCATATTCGTTTCCCATGAAAAACAATTAACAAAGCAGCCTGATGAGCGATTACGCTTGGCTGGTGTATTATCAGGAAACTGGCTGGTACATGAATGGCAGCAGGAAAAGAAAGCAGTTGACTTTTATGTTGCAAAAGGAATTGTTGAAGGGTTATTTGATCTTTTGGAAATTCCTGTTACATTTAAGCAAGCGGTACTACCTGACATGCATCCGGGCAGATGTGCCACCATTTCGATTGATGGGGAGATCATTGGGTTTACCGGACAGGTTCACCCATTACTTGCAAAGCAGCTTGACTTGAACGAGACATATATCTTTGATATCAACATGGAAAAAGTATTTGCTGCACACAAAAATGTTCCAAGCTACAAGCAAATTCCGAAATACCCATCGATTGTACGTGATATCGCGTTTGTTCTGGATGAACACGTGCAAGCAGGGGATGTCAAGCGAGTTATCCAGCAAACTGGAGAAGACCTTGTTAAGGATATTCAAATTTTTGATGTTTATATAGGTGACCATTTACCTGAAGGAAAGAAATCAGTTGCATATAGACTGCTTTATCAGGATCCTTCGCGAACGTTACAGGACGAAGAGGTGGAGGAGTCGTATCAAGCGATCATTTCAGCCGTAAATGAAACGTTTCATGCATATGTAAGGTCATAATTGAAATCCCTGTTCCCCAGGAGTGTTTCCTGGAACAGGGATTTTTTATAGTGTTTTAGACGCCAGTAGGGAGAGAAGGAACCATTATCATCAACCGGAGAGTGAGGAATATCGGCTCGAGAGTAGAAACATCAACCGGAGAACGAGGAACATCGACGGGAGGGGGGAACATCAACCAGAGAGCGGGAACATCAGCCGGAGAGGAAAAACATCGCCCCGAGCTCGGGAACATCAGCCGGAGAGGAAAAACATCGCCCCGAGCTCGAGAACATCAACCGGAGAGCAAAAATATCGCCCCGAGATCAAGAACATCAACTGAAGAGTCTCTATGCGCGAGTAAACAACAAGCGTGCAGGTGGGGAATAAACAGCCAGTAGATTCCTGATTTTAGGAATAAAGACTAAAACTGTCACGTCCGCATGCCTTCGCCTGTACTAACACGTCCTGTGCGTCGGAATCCCCCTACTGAATGAAGTTTCACTTTATAAATATTTCTCCGCCTTCTTCGTATTAACAAAATGTGTTTTTGCACAGGTATTTAATATTGTTTTCCCCTTCATGTTGATTATTTTAGCGATTGCTTGATCAACCAAGTTGGAAGCTCCTTTTGGCAGGGTTATTCCCAGCCGATCAGAAAGCAGATCCATTTCGTTTAAAAAACTTGTCCGGGCAAGTATAGATGCCGCAGCAACAGCGATGGAATAGCTTTCAGCTTTTGTCATGAAATAAGTCTTTTCCGCGATCTTTTCCTGCTCACTGGCCAGATATTTGTTATACAATCCTGGTTCACAAAACTGGTCCACTATAATCCCTTCAATTGCTTTCGGATCAAGCTTTTTCAAGACGTTGTTAATTGCGTGATGGTGCAGCATCGCCTTCATTTTCCCTTGCGACCAGCCTTGATTTTTCAGTACATTATATTTTTCATTACGTAATACTAATAGCGAATAGGTAATATCAAAATCTGCTATTTTTTTAGATAGATGCCGGATTGTAGTATCTGTAAGATTTTTAGAATCCTGAACACCTATTTGCTTCAATGTTTGTATTTGTTCTGCTTTTACATATGCACAGGCGACAGTAACCGGTCCAAAGTAATCTCCAGTTCCCGCCTCATCCGAGCCTAGATGTGAATTATTAAATAAATTGGCTGGCGGCGTGTACTGGTGCTTAGCATTTGTGACCGGCTTCTTTTTTAATAGGGGCCGTTCACCGGTATTTTCTTTTAACCATTTTGCTGCTTCTTTTTCAGGTGACTTTCCTTGAAATAGCACTTTTCCCGAACGGTATGCTGTTATCACGGCATCGGCTGTTTTTGCTCGAAAAATTGCGCCCTGTGGGGTGGGCGTTGTAAAATCTGCATAATATTGGTGCATTTCCTTTATTATCGAAGCCGGTATAACATGAACACGCTGTGGCATTAGTATCTCTCCTATCATTCGTTATTTCTACTATAGCAAAGGATTTACCATTTAAAAAGGTTAATAATTACAGTTTCCTAATTAACATCTTCATGTTAAGATAAAGGGAAGAGCAAAAGCGGAAGCGTCCGGTTAGCGGAGCTACTGGGGGCTGGAGCTGGACATTGCTGATGCAGATGTTCAGTTATCCTTAGGTTTCAAGTATGATACTTTCCTAGATAACAATTTTTTGAGGGGGTAGCCGTGTGACCCAGAATGGTAAAACACGAATAACGGTTGAAATACATAATAAATCCTATACAATTGTTGGAACGGAACCAGCTCATCACGTTCGTCTCGTTGCAAGTCTGGTTGATCAGAAAATGCATGAAATCCAGGAAGCAAATAAAGACCTGGATACAACAAAATTAGCGGTTTTAACAGCCGTAAATTCCATGAATGATTATTTAAAATTAAAAGAAGACTACGCAAAATTGCTAGGTTCAATAAATAAGAAAGAGGACAAATAACGTATGGTTGATTTAATTATCATTGTTTTATTGCTTTTTGGTTTTTTAATGGGGTTAAAGAGAGGTTTTATCCTGCAGGTGTTTCATTTAATTGGTTTTATTGCAGCATTTATTGTTGCTGTCATTTACTACGACAATCTGGCAGCAAAATTAGCACTTTGGATCCCATACCCGGACTTGTCAGGTGACAGCTCATGGGCCGTTTTTCTGCAATCACTTCCGCTTGAGACGGCTTTTTATAATGCCATTGCCTTTGCGATTATCTTTTTCGCGACGAAAATTATTTTACAAATCATTGCATCTATGCTGGACTTTGTAGCTGAATTACCGATTTTGCATTCAGTTAATCGTATTCTGGGCGCAGTATTGGGGTTCGTTGAAGTTTATCTGCTCCTGTTCGTGATTTTGTATATTTTAGCGCTGACACCTTTAGGCAATGTACAGACATGGATAGGTGATTCATCCTTTGCCCAGCTGATCATTGAACATACACCAATATTGTCTGCCAAGTTGAAAGATTTATGGTTTACAAATCCGGAAAGTTTACTTGATATGTAGTGTCTGACTGATTCAAACGAGTAGAGTATACCTTGTATCTCGTGTACAATAGGTATCAGCTTGCACGAATCAGTCTTTTTATTAAGTAAAGTAAAATATTTGAGGCGCTATTATAATTACAGTAGAGTAGGCCACGTCCGGCTCCAGCGCCCAGCGGCTAGTGTGCAACACCCGCCTCCGTACGATAAGTCAACATCGGTTCGGGGAAGGAGGAAGGCCGACTAAGAACAGACTTTGCGTCCAACTCACGTCTACCCCTTTTGCAGGGGCATGTTTCCTTTATCTCCTACGGCAGGAATGTTCGGTTAAGACCGCTGCTTTGCGCAGCAACACCGAACCACCCTGCATGGCAGGGCGCAGTCCATACGCCACTAACCGGGCGCTTACGCCTTTGTTCTTGAATAGGTTAAGGAAAGTCGAGTGAGTCGATGATGACAATAAATAAAAAAGATGTTTTAACATTACTGGAAAAAATTGCAGTTTATTTGGAATTAAAAGGGGAAAACCCCTTCAAAGTTTCTGCTTATCGTAAAGCTGCACAAGCACTTGAACGTGATGACCGCTCATTATCCGAGATGGACGATTTTACGAAAATAAAAGGGATTGGCAAGGGCACGGGAGCAGTTATTAATGAATTTTTGCAAAATGGTGAGTCGGATACACTAAAGCAATTGGAAAAGGAAGTTCCTCCAGGTTTGATTCCGTTACTAAATCTTCCGGGACTTGGTGGAAAAAAACTGGCGAAGTTATACCAGGAACTAGGTGTAACGGATGCCGCTTCGTTACAAACTGCATGTAATAGCGGGGCAGTTGAAAATCTGGCTGGCTTTGGGAAAAAATCAGCTGAGAAAATAGTAAAGGCCATAAACGACGCAAATAAACGGCCGGAGCGATTACCGATCGCCACCATGTTACCGTTGGCCGAAAAAATAGAGGCATCATTAGCGGAAATCCCTGCAATTAAATCCTTTTCACGTGCTGGGAGCTTACGGCGAATGCGTGAAACAATCAAAGATTTGGACTTTATTATCGCAACGGAAGCCCCCGTTGAAGTTCGGGATGCGCTTTTACAACTGGAGCATATTAAAGAAGTGATTGCCAGCGGAGAAACAAAAGTATCGGTGACTCTGGATGATATTTTCGCTATCAATGTCGATTTCCGGATTGTCAAACCAGAGGAGTTTGCTGTAGCCTTACATCATTTCACAGGGTCAAAGGAACATAATGTTGCGATGAGGCAGCTTGCCAAAACCCAGGGTGAGAAGATTAATGAATACGGAATTGAAATCGACGAAACAGGTGAAACACTAACGTTTGATAATGAGGAGAAGTTTTTTAAGCATTTCGGTTTAACTTACATTTCCCCGGAAGTAAGGGAAAATACCGGTGAAGTAGAGGCATTTAAAAGTGCAACCGAGCTTGTGCAATTACAGGATATCCGTGGCGATTTGCACATGCATACAACATGGAGTGATGGGGCACAGTCCATTGAAGAGATGATAAAACAGGCTCGGGGTAAAGGGTATGAGTATATTGCCATTACCGATCATTCTAAATTTTTACGTGTTGCCAACGGGTTAAATGAAACAAGACTGAGGAAGCAGCGTGAAGAAATTGCCAGATTGAATGAAAAGTATTCGGATATTCATATTTTTGCTGGTGTGGAAATGGATATTTTACCAGATGCAACACTTGATTTTAATCATGAATTTTTACAGGAGATGGATTTTGTAATTGGCGCGATTCATTCCAGTTTCAGCCAGTCAAAAGATAAAATAATGAAACGATTGTACACTGCATTGGAGTGTCCATACGTAACGCTTATTGCCCATCCAACCGGCAGGTTGATCGGACGGCGCGATGGTTATGCAATCGATGTTGATCAATTAATTGAGCGAGCTGGTGAAACGGGAACAGCTTTAGAAATAAATGCGAATCCCAACCGGCTGGATTTATCAGCAGAATGGGTTCGAAAAGCACAAGATGCAGGAGTCGCCATTGCCATCAATACAGATGCCCACAGCTTCCAAATGCTTGAACATATGGTTTATGGAGTAGGTACCGCTAGAAGAGGCTGGCTAAGGAAAGAAACGATTTTAAATACATGGGAAAAAGCGAAACTTATTGAGTTTATCAACCGTAAAAGGTAGTAATACGGGTTTACTGCCATCTATATCCCCGGAACTTCGTAAATCTTTGCAGCAACTAAGAGAAGTTCCATTTAATGATAAAGGAGCAAGAAGGTATGAATGAACGGATTCTTCGTGTACTGGAATACAATAAAATAGTGGAACAATTAACGAAACAGGCAGCAACATCCTTGGGTAAGGAGCTTGCCTCTTCCTTAAATCCAGCTACTGATTTAGCGACGGTAAAGGTACTTCAACAGGAGACTGACGAAGCGGGACTGGTAGAACGGCTAAATTTATCCATCCCGCTCGGCGGCATTTCCGATATTAGGGCAAGTGTAAAGCGAAGTGTAATTGGCGGAGTTTTAAACACCAGTGAATGCCTTGATATTGCCAATACTATATATGGCGGCAGACAGGTAAAAGATTTTATTGAGAAGCTGGAAGAAGATGTTCCGATACTAAGAGCACTTGTGCAGCGGATTACACCACTCCGTGAATTGGAACGCCGAGTTAAAAGCTGTATCGATGATCACGGACAAGTGATGGACAGTGCATCTGAAAAATTGCGGGGGATAAGGTCCCGGATCCGTACATGTGAATCAAGAGTCCGTGATAAACTGGACAATTACATTAAAACAAAAAGTAATATGCTTTCCGATGCACTTATTACGATCCGGAATGACCGGTACGTTCTGCCAGTAAAGCAGGAGTATCGCGGATCAGTTGGCGGAATTGTTCATGACCAATCTGCTTCAGGGCAAACATTATTCATGGAACCGAAAGCAGTAGTTGACGTCAACAATCAGCTACAGGAAGCAAGAGCAAGTGAAACCCAGGAAATCGAACGTATTTTACGGGATTTAAGTGCACAAATAGCCGGTGCTGAAACCTTTTTACTTGAAAATACGACCGTTTTAGCAAAAATCGATTTTATGTTTGCCCGTGCCAAATTAGGCAAACAAATGAAAGCAGCGATGCCAAAAATGAATGATCAAGGTCTGATCAAAATGAAGCAGGCACGCCATCCACTAATACCGGAAGATGAAGTTGTTGCGAATGATATCGAAATTGGGGAATCATTTACATCCATCGTCATCACCGGACCGAATACCGGGGGCAAAACTGTGACATTGAAGATGGTTGGTTTATGCACCTTAATGGCACAATCCGGTCTGCAAATACCAGCATTTGATGGCTGTGAACTGGCTGTTTTTGAACAGGTTTTTGCCGATATTGGTGATGAACAATCGATCGAACAAAATTTAAGTACCTTTTCATCGCATATGACAAATATCGTCAACATTATGAAACACGTCGATGATAAAACATTAGTACTATTTGACGAGCTTGGGGCAGGAACCGATCCACAAGAGGGTGCAGCACTGGCCATGGCGATTTTGGATGAGGTTGTTTCCCGAAATGCACGGGTTATTGCAACAACACACTATCCGGAATTAAAGGCATATGGCTATAACCGGGAAAATGTGATCAACGCCTCTGTCGAATTTAATGTTGAAACATTACAGCCGACATACAGATTATTGATTGGTGTGCCAGGGCGGAGCAATGCCTTTGAGATTTCAAAACGGCTAGGGTTGAACGAGTCCATCATCGAACATGCGAAAGACCACATTGGGGTAGATTCTAAAAGTGTTGAGAACATGATCGCCTCCTTGGAGCAATCACAAGTTCAGGCAGAAAAGGATTATGAAGAAGCGCATCAGATTTTACTTGCAAGTGAAAAGTTGCGCAATGACCTGCAAAAAGAATGGCGGCAGTTTGCAGAGAAACGCGAAACATTATACAAAAAGGCTGAAGAAAAGGCGGAAAAGGCATTACAAAGAGCGCGCGACGAAGCAGAAAAAATCATTGATGAAATCCGTTCAATGAAATCTGCCGCCAATCTGAAAGAACATGAGTGGATTGAGGCAAAGAAAATGCTGGAGGATGCGAAGCCGAATCTGTCTTCCAAAAAAAATAAGGAATTTCCACATGAAGCGAAACAAGCGAAAAAAGAACTTCATCCGGGTGATGAAATAAAATTATTAACTGTAAACCAGCAAGGAACTGTTTTAGAAAAAATAAGCGAAGAGGAATACCTTGTCCAGGTTGGCATAATGAAAGTGAAAGTAAAGCGTGGTGACCTAATGGCACTTAAAAAGCAAAAACAAGTAACAGACAAGCCATTAGCAATGGTCAAAGGATCAAGCTATCATGTCAGTCCTGAGCTTGATTTGCGTGGGGAGCGTTATGAGGATGCGTTACTTCGCTTGGAAAAATATATTGACGATGCATTACTGGCTGGTTATCCGAAAGTATCGATCATTCATGGGAAAGGAACCGGAGCGTTAAGATCAGGTGTAAAAGAATTTGTCAAGAAACATCCGCGGATTAAAGACAGTCATCAAGGTGCAATGGGTGAAGGTGGAAGCGGCGTAACAATAATTGAGCTGCAGTAAGGAAATGCAAACGTGTATTTCCAAAAGAGCGGTTAGCGGTTGGACGAAAGAGCCGGTTTTCTGTATTAGATCCATAAGAACTGAAAGCTTGGGAGATGGGGTGTCATGAAAATGGGAGCTTTTTGGGAAAATATCTTTGTCGAAACAGCCGCACATTATAGTGTAGTTATCTTATGTACGATCGTATTCTTAGCCATTTTTGAGCTAGTCACATCGTATAAAAACTGGGAGGAGATTAAAAAGGGAAATTTTGCAGTGGCAATGGCTACAGGAGGGAAAATCTTTGGAATTGCTACGATTTTCCGCTATTCCATCGAACACAATGATACATTGCTGCAGAGTATCGGCTGGGGCGTGTTTGGTTTTGTTTTGCTATTAGCAGGCTATTTTATTTTCGAGTTTTTAACACCAACGATAAAAATTGATAAAGAAATCGGTAGTGGAAATAAAGCGGTTGGATTTATTTCCATGCTGATATCAGTAGGATTATCTTTTGTAATTGGGGCAAGTATAAGATAAGGGGAGAACAAGAGTGGAAACGCTAGCGAAAGTACTAATTGTTGTCGCAATCATTTTTGTCATTGTTGGCATTGTTTATCTAATTTAATTAGCAATTTCTCCCCTGATTTAATCATAAATATTTCAAAAAATAAAAATAAACCTTATAATGGGAAGTAACAAGGTAGTGAGGAGGAGATTAGATGGGGGAAGAAAAACGGTGGCATGCTCATTATCCAAAAGAAATACCTGCAAGCATAGCCTATGATGAAAAGCCATTACATGCTTTTTTGATGGAGGGTGCCAAACGTTACAAGGAAAAGAAAGCGCTTCACTTTATGGGGAAGGAACTGTCATTTGAAGAAGTATGTGTGCAGGCAAAAAAAATGGCCTGCTACATGCAAGCATTAGGGCTGAAAAAAGGGGATCGTGTTGCTGTTATGTTACCCAACAGTCCACAATCCGTTATCAGCTATTATGGTGCCCTAATGGCAGGTGCGACAGTTGTACAAACAAATCCCTTGTACAAAGAGCGTGAATTGGAATATCAGCTGAATGATTCCGGTGCAACGTTCATCGTCTGTCTGGATATTCTTTTGCCAACAGTAACAAATGTACGGGAATCGACAGCTGTCAGACACACTATTGTTACCGGTATTAAAGATTACTTGCCATTTCCCAAAAACCTTATTTACCCGTTTATTCAAAAGAAACAATATAAAATGGTTGTTAAACCTGAACAAACGGATGATACCCATATATGGTCCCGGATTATGGCAAATACGTCAGATAACTACACCGAAATTGACGTTAATCCCAAGGAAGATCTGGCATTATTACAATACACCGGCGGCACTACAGGATTTCCAAAAGGCGTAATGCTGACCCATTACAATCTTGTCGCCAATGTACAAATGTCTCAGGCCTGGCTGTATAAAGCAGAACGAGGCAAAGAGGTTGTCTTAGGTGTATTGCCGTTTTTCCACGTTTACGGGATGACAACCGTCATGAATATGTCCATTATGTTTGGAGCAAAAATGGTGCTGCTGCCAAAATTTGATGCAGAAGAGGTATTAAAAACGATTCAAAAACAAAAAGCAACGTTATTTCCGGGAGCACCAACAATCTATGTTGGTCTATTAAACCATCCCAACTTAAAAAAATATGATCTAGCTTCAATTGAGGCATGTATCAGCGGCTCTGCTCCTTTGCCAGTTGAGGTACAAGAGCAGTTTGAAAAAGTAACAAATGGCCGTTTGGTGGAAGGATACGGTTTAACCGAATCATCTCCGGTAACCCATGCCAATTTCGTTTGGGAAAAACGGGTGAATGGAAGTATTGGAGTTCCGTGGCCGGATACAGATGCTAAAATTCTCTCGCCCGATTCCTTAGAGGAAGCAGATATAGGTGAGGTTGGCGAACTTGCAGTTAAAGGGCCGCAAGTGATGAAGGGATACTGGAATAAGCCGGATGAGACGGAGAGTGTACTGAAGGATGGCTGGTTACTAACAGGTGATCTGGGGTATATGGATGAACAAGGCTATTTTTATATTGTTGACCGGAAAAAGGATATGATCATTGCCGGAGGATATAACATTTATCCTCGTGAGGTTGAAGAAGTCCTTTATGAACATGAAGGCGTGCAAGAAGCTGTTGTTGCCGGCATACCGGATGCATATCGCGGGGAAACGGTAAAGGCTTATATTGTATTAAAATCCGGCTATCAGCCAGATGAAAAAGAATTAAACAAATATTGCCGGAAACATCTGGCGGCATATAAGGTACCACGCATATATGAATTCCGTGATGAATTGCCAAAGACAGCAGTTGGGAAAATCTTAAGAAGAAAATTAGTTGAAGAAGAAAAAGAGAAAAACACGGATAACAGCAAAACCGTTTGAGCAGCTCGCTCTCTTTTACCTGCTTAGTGGACAAGTACAATATTGACAGAATCCATTTGTCCCGGTACAATAAATATGAATGATTATTCATTCATTTTATTAATGGGTAGCACTAAGGGGATAGACATGAACAAAAATAAACCGAAATTCAAACAAATTATTGAAGCAGCTGTTGAAGTGATTGCAGAAAACGGCTATCATGCTTCACAGGTCTCTAAAATTGCCAAAAAAGCTGGTGTCGCTGACGGAACAATCTACTTATATTTTACCAATAAGGAAGATATTCTTGTCTCGTTATTCGAGGAGAAAATGGGACAGTTTATCGATCAAATTGCAAATAGCATTCACAAGAAACAAAATGCCAGTGAAAAATTGTTTACATTAATTGAAATGCACTTTCGTCAACTGGCAGATGATCATCATTTGGCAATTGTGACTCAACTCGAATTGCGCCAGTCAAACAAGGATTTGCGTTTAAAGATTAATAATGTCCTTAAGCCTTACTTAGCTGTTATTGATCACCTCATTTTAGAGGGGATTGAGGAAAAACTCTTCCGTGAGGACTTAAATCTTCCGCTGGTGCGGCAAATGATTTTCGGAACTTTGGATGAAATTGTGACAAATTGGGTAATGAAAGATCAGAAGTATGATTTATTGGATCAGGCTTCACAAGTACACACATTACTAGTTAATGGATTAAGTATGAAATAGGAAAAGCGCTTACACGTTTTTCTAGTTACCTGTTCCATTTTCTGCTATTATATTGATATAGAGGGGGTAATAAATTGTGGGAACGTTATCGTATGAGGCGGCAAATCATGTTGCGACTCTGACTATTCAAAGTCCGCCGGCAAATGCTCTATCCAGTGCGTTATTACAAGATTTATCCGAAAAATTGGATGAGATTGAAAAGAATGAAACAATCAAAGCTGTCATTTTAAAAGGAGAGGGAAGGTTCTTCTCAGCTGGTGCTGACATCAAAGAGTTTACATCCTTGCAAAAGGCTTCCGATTATCAATCGCTTTCGGAAAAAGGACAGCAATTATTTGCGCGTGTTGAACATTTTCCTATACCGGTAATTGCTGCAATCCATGGTGCTGCACTGGGCGGCGGATTGGAACTGGCAATGTCATGCCATATCCGTATCGTCGCTGAAAACGCTAAACTGGGTTTGCCGGAATTAACACTGGGAATTATTCCAGGATTTGCAGGAACCCAGCGCCTGCCACGTTATGTCGGTACTGCAAAGGCTTACGAGATGATACTAAGTGGTGAACCGATCAGTGGAAAAGAGGCAAGCGGTTTAGGGCTTGCTAATCAGGCGGTCGCGGAGGCTGACGTTTTATCAGAAGCTACTAAACTAGCAGAAAAAATTGCTGCTAAAAGTAAACCATCGATTACCCGTGTAATGAATTTAGTTCCGTATGCCATTACAGATCAGTTTACAGCCGGAGTGAAAGCAGAAGCAGCTGCATTTGGCGAAGTTTTTGGCTCAGAGGATGCAAAGGAAGGCGTACAGGCGTTTATTGAGAAGCGTAAGCCTGATTTTCAAGATAAATAGACGAGGAGGATTTTACATGAATATCTATGTATTACTAAAAAAGACGTTTGATACCGAAGAAAAAATTGCTGTCTCAAACGGACAAATTGAAGATGATGGTGCAGAATATATCATTAATCCCTATGATGAATATGCAGTTGAAGAAGCGATCAACCAGCGCGATGCCCATGGTGGAGAAGTAACAGTAGTGACGATTGGGGATGAAGATTCAGAGAAACAGCTGCGCACAGCACTTGCAATGGGGGCTGACAAGGCAGTTTTGATTAATACAGAAGATGATTTGGAAGATGGTGACCAGTTTACTACTGCAAAAATACTGGAAGCATTTTTTGATGAAAAGGATGTTGATTTAATTTTAGCTGGAAATGTTGCGATTGATGAAGCAAGTGGTCAGGTCGGTCCGCGACTGGCAGAGCGTCTGGACATTCCGTACGTCACGACCATTACCGGTCTGAAAATCGATGGTAATACCGTCTACATTGATAAAGACGTAGAAGGTGACCTTGAAAAAGTGGAAACAACCTTACCAGTGCTTGTCACTTGTCAGCAAGGATTAAATGAGCCGCGTTACCCTTCACTTCCGGGTATTATGAAAGCAAAGAAAAAACCGCTGGAAGAATTAGAGATTGATGATCTTGACTTGGATGGAGACGAATTAGAACCAAAAACAAAAACAATTGAGATATTCTTACCACCGGAAAAGGAAGCGGGAAGGGTGCTTGAAGGTGAACTGGATGCCCAAGTGAAGGAACTAGTTTCTTTGCTTAGAAATGAAGCAAAAGTACTGTAAACGTTTATGTGCGTGTTTAAAGAGCCGCTTATCATTTGGTGACTTTTTGAACATCATCTTAATGAAAGAAAGGGGAAATACTGATGAGTGATAAACTATTAGTTATTGGTGAAACAAGAGATGGTTCATTACGTAATGTGACATTTGAAGCAATCGCTGCGGCGAAAAAAATAAATGCTGATGGAGAAATTGTTGGTGTAATCTGTGGTGACGATGACCTGGAATCACAAGCGAACGAAATGATTCACTTTGGTGCTGACCGGGTTGTTACTGTTAAACACGACAATTTAAAAACGTATACATCTGAAGGCTATGGCCAGGCTGTACTGGCGGTGATGAATGAAGAATCCCCAGACGGAATTGTGATGGGCCATACGGCAATTGGAAAGGATTTAACACCGAAGCTTGCCAGCAAATTGGAAATTGGTCTGATTTCGGACGCGACAGAAATTGAAGCTGACGGTGATAAAGTCGTATTCACAAGACCAATTTATTCCGGGAAGGCGTTTGAAAAGAAAATCGTAACGGATGATGTTACGTTTGCTACGATTCGTCCAAATAATATTCCAGCGCTTGACCGTGATGAATCCAGGACTGGAGATATTACCGCAATGGACGTTGATGTAACAGATATTCGTACGGTTATTAAAGAAGTAATCCGAAAAGCATCTGAGGGTGTTGATTTATCTGAAGCGAAAGTCATCGTCTCTGGTGGTCGTGGCGTGAAAAGTGCGGATGGTTTTAAACCACTGCATGAGCTTGCAGACCTATTAGGCGGAGCAGTCGGTGCTTCACGTGGTGCGTGTGATGCAGAGTATTGTGATTACTCCTTGCAGATAGGTCAAACCGGTAAAGTTGTAACGCCGGATTTATATATTGCTTGTGGCATTTCTGGTGCAATCCAGCATCTGGCAGGAATGTCCAACTCAAAAGTAATTGTGGCAATTAACAAGGATCCGGAAGCAAATATATTTAATGTAGCCGATTATGGAGTTGTTGGTGATATATTTGAAGTTATTCCGCTATTAATTGAAGAGATTAAAAAAATGAAAGAAGAAGTTAAAGCGTAAAGTGTTTTCTGGTTGTGGCCAAACTAAAGCATAATTGTCTGAGGGCAGCCTGATCAATAAAAAGATCAGGCTGTTCCCAATATGTAATGAATAGGCTTCATGTTTTGTAAGCAGACTATTGGCTAGGAAAACGTAACGATGGTATACTCATTAAAAGCAGGATATGAGGAGGGAATAGAATGGCGATTGCACATGTAACAGATCAAAACTTTGCAAAAGAGACTGCTGAAGGTTTAGTTTTAGCTGATTTTTGGGCACCATGGTGTGGACCTTGCAAAATGATTGCTCCAGTTTTAGAAGAAATTGATGGAGAAATGAGCGATAAAGTACAAATCGTTAAACTGGATGTGGATGAAAACCAGGAAACAGCAGGTAAATTTGGTGTTATGAGTATTCCGACATTGTTATTGTTTAAAGATGGCAATGTTGTTGATCAAGTTATAGGTTTTCAGCCTAAAGAAGCTTTGGTTGAATTAATTAATAAACACGCTTAATTAGCGAATAGCGAGGTTACACTTATAATCAAAGATTATCCCTTGTTACTATTGTGACAAGGGATTATTTCTGGTTTATAATTAGTGTGGGGGAATGAATATGAATCAGACAATTAAAGAGAAATTAGCTGTACTCCCTGCGCTGCCAGGCTGCTATTTAATGAAAGATAAACATAATACGGTTATTTATGTTGGTAAATCGAAATTGTTAAAAAACAGGGTCAGATCCTATTTTACAGGTGCCAATGATCGTAAGACACAGCGTTTGGTTCAAGAAATTGAAAACTTTGAGTACATTGTTACATCTTCAGAAATCGAAGCACTTATTTTGGAAATGAATTTAATAAAAAAATATGACCCAAAATACAATGTATTGTTAAAAGATGATAAATCCTATCCGTATTTAAAAATAACGAATGAACGACATCCGCGTTTACTTATTACAAGACAAGTTAAAAAGGATAAGGGTAAATATTTTGGTCCATATCCGAACGTATTAGCGGCGAGAGAAACAAAAAAACTGCTTGATCGTTTATATCCACTAAGAAAATGTAATAATCCGCCAGGCCGCTTTTGTCTGTATTATCATATGGATCAATGCCTGGCATGCTCGGAAACACCCCCGTCAGAAGAAACGTATAAAGAAATTGTGCAGAGTATTACTTCGTTTTTAAATGGGGGACATAAAGAAATTAAAGCCGATCTCAAACGCAAAATGGCCGATGCCAGTGCAGAGCTGAATTTTGAACGGGCGAAAGAAATGCGTGACCAGATTCAGCATATTGAAGCGGTGATGGAGCAGCAGAAGATCACCTTAAATGATCAAGTGAACCGTGATATATTCGGGTACAGCTATGACAAGGGCTGGATGTGTATTCAAGTCTTTTTTGTCAGGCAGGGAAAACTTATTGAACGGGATGTAGCTATCTTTCCGTTTTTCGATGAGCCTGAGGAAACATTTGTTAGCTATATTGGCAGGTTTTATTTGCATCAACATCACCCGAAGCCAAAACAAATTCTTGTTCCGGTCGGCAGTAATGCAGAGCTATTACATCAGCTTTTGGAAATTGATGTCCATGTGCCACTAAGAGGACGGAAAAAGGAATTGGTTGAATTGGCAATGAAAAATGCTTCTATTTCACTGAAAGAGAAGTTCTCACTTATCGAGCAGGACGAGTCACGGACAATTAAGGCTGTTGAACAATTAGGGGAAGTATTGAACGTAGAAACGCCGCATCGCATTGAAGCATTTGATAATTCGAATATTCAAGGAACGGATCCAGTTTCAGCAATGGTTGTTTTTATTGATGGGCGTGCAAATAAAAAAGAATATCGAAAGTACAAAATAAAAGATGTCCAAGGTCCGGATGATTACGAGACAATGCGTGAAGTTATCCGCCGCCGCTATTCACGGGTATTGAAGGATCAGCTGCCACTTCCGGACTTAATTATCGTTGATGGTGGAAAGGGGCAAATGAGCGCTGCATTGGATGTGCTGGAAAATGAATTGGGTCTGGATATTCCCTTATGCGGATTAGCAAAGGATGACAAGCATAAAACAAGCGAACTGCTTTATGGATTCCCGCCAGCTATCATTCCTTTATCACGTAAATCCCAGGAATTTTACCTTGTTCAGCGCATTCAGGATGAGGTGCATCGGTTTGCAATATCGTTCCACAGACAACTACGCGGGAAAAATCTATTTCAATCTGAATTGGATAAAATACCTGGCGTCGGTCAAAAAAGGAGAAGGTTGTTATTGACTCATTTTAAATCGGTCGGAGAAATTAAACAGGCATCGATTGAGGATATAACGAAACTGGGCATTCCTAAAAATATCGCAGAACAGGTAATTACTTATTTAAACGAGGACAAAGATGAAGAAATTGGGGAATCTCCCGATTGAGCGTATTTAAAAAAAGGTACTGTCACTCTTCTTGAACAGTACCTTTTTATGCTGGTTATGTATAAATGACCGAAAATTCAACTTGGAAGATTTTTTTATGAATTTCTTCCAGACATTCGCAGGACACGCCCTTTACCAGCTGGAGGGATTCGGCCAGAAACCCTGCTTCAATCCGGAATTCTGCTGGAAACGGGGCATTTATTCGATTGGCTACGGGATCAGCCATCAGGTGAAAAATGAGTTCCTTTCTTTTTTCCTTTACCAATTCCAGTCGTCCCCACCCAAGCTTTTCAAAGGTATGATATACATCGTCAAGTGATGCAATATCCAGTTTTCTCGCAAGATTTCTCCCGATAAAATATAATAATGTGTCCGCCTCTGTTCCTAGTAATTCAGGTAAACTTATGTATCTGAGAACATCATAACCGGCACCAGTAGACTTTAGTTCGTCCAGCTTGGAAATGGATAATAATTTCGGCTCTTTTGCCATTGTATTCACACCCTTTCTATTAGAAAACAAAACAATCTACTACATTTGGATGTTAATAGACAGGTTAAGTCGGTTAGTTTTATTATCCATTTTCTTAAGCGGTTGTGCAATACCCATTTACGGTTTTTTTATTTCATTTCAAATTAAATACCATGCCTTTCTGCTTTTAACTTAATGGAAATAAAAACGGAGGGGTGTCACTATGTAAAAATTTCTAGCTTGTTTTCTTGACGCTAATTGTAGATAGAAGTACAATGAATGTGTCACAAATTGTACATTTTTAGGCAGTAAAGGGAACAACTAATGGATAATGGATTACTGTTTAGAAACCCGTGCAACTCACAAAATAATACAACATAAGTTAAGGGGGGTAATACATAGTGGAACATCGCGAATTTGGGTATCGCAGACTGCACTCGCTGTTAGGGGTAATTCCAATTGGTCTCTTTTTAATTGTACACTTGGTAGTGAATCATTTTGCTGTGTATGGGGAGGAGAACTTTAATAAAGCGTCAGAGTTCATGGAAAGCTTGCCGTTTTTGATTGTTTTGGAAGTATTGATCATCTATCTTCCCATTTTATTTCATGCGATTCTAGGCGTGTATATTGTCTTTGTTTCCAAAAATAACTATACAAAATATGGTTATTTCCGTAATTGGATGTATTTTTTTCAGCGTGTATCCGGAATCATCACGCTCGTTTTTATTGCTTGGCATGTATGGGAAACTCGTATTCAAATCTGGTTAGGCAATGCATCGCTGGATTTTGGACTAATGGAAGGTATCCTGACTAATCCATTTATGTTCTGGTTCTATATTGTAGGACTGATTTCAACTACATTCCATTTTGCCAATGGCCTGTGGAGTTTCTTAGTGTCCTGGGGATTCACACAATCACCAAGATCACAGAAAATAGCTACATATGCTACATTAATCGTGTTCCTGGCAATCAGCTATATCGGAGTTCGAGCAATCATTACATTTGCTTATGGAGTTTAAGATAATTATTTAGGGAGTGAGCATTAATCATGAGTAATCGCAAAGTTATTGTTGTCGGCGGGGGTCTTGCCGGTTTGATGGCAACAATCAAAGCAGCTGAAGCAGGTGTCCATGTAGACCTGTTTTCAATTGTGCCAGTAAAACGTTCTCACTCTGTATGTGCCCAAGGTGGTATTAATGGTGCAGTAAATACGAAAGGTGAAGGAGATTCACCTTGGAAACACTTTGACGATACAGTATACGGCGGTGACTTCTTGGCTAATCAGCCGCCGGTAAAAGCGATGTGTGAAGCAGCACCAGGTATTATAAATTTGATGGATCGTATGGGGGTTATGTTCAACCGTACTCCAGAAGGTTTACTTGACTTCCGCCGCTTTGGCGGTACCGATGTTCACCGTACAGCATATGCTGGGGCAACTACAGGACAACAATTGTTATATGCACTTGATGAACAGGTTCGGCGTTTTGAAGTAAATGGATTAGTAACAAAATATGAAGGCTGGGAATTTGTTGGTGCAATTATCGATGAGGAAGGCGCAGGCAAAGGTATTGTTGCACAAAATATCAAAACACACGAGATCAAATCGTTCCCATCTGATGCAACCATATTCTCAACCGGTGGACCCGGGATCATTTTTGGTAAATCAACTAACTCCATGATTAACACCGGTTCCGCAGCAAGTATCCTTTATCAGCAAGGTGTAAAATATGCGAACGGGGAGTTTATCCAAATTCATCCAACCGCAATTCCAGGGGATGATAAACTGCGTCTCATGAGTGAGTCCGCTCGTGGTGAAGGGGGCCGTATTTGGACTTACAAAGATGGTGAGCCTTGGTACTTCCTTGAGGAGAAATATCCTGCCTATGGAAACCTGGTTACCCGAGATATCGCAACTCGTGAAATTTTTGACGTGTGTGTGAACCAAAAACTTGGTATCAACGGTGAAAATATGGTTTACCTTGATTTGTCTCATAAAGATCCGAAAGAATTGGATGTTAAGCTTGGCGGTATCATTGAAATCTATGAAAAATTTGTCGGCGACGATCCGCGTAAAGTACCAATGAAAATTTTCCCTGCAGTACATTATTCCATGGGCGGTATGTGGGTTGATTACGATCAAATGACCAATATACCGGGAATATTCGCATGTGGTGAATGTGATTATACACAGCATGGCGGAAACCGTCTAGGTGCGAACTCGCTATTGTCAGCGATTTATGGTGGCTCTGTAGCAGGTCCAAACGCAATTAAATATATTGATGGTCTCGATAAACATGTTGCCGATTTATCCTCGAAAATGTTTGATGACAGAGAAAAAGAAGAACAAGAAAAATTTGAGAACATGATGAAGATGGATGGCGATGAAAATGCCTATCAGCTCCATCAGGAATTGGGTGAATGGATGACGGATAATGTCACCGTCGTGCGCTACAATGACAAGTTGCAGAAAACGGATGAGAAACTTCAGGAGCTTCAGGAACGCTGGGAAAATATTAATGTGGAAGATACATCACGCTGGAGTAACCAGGGGATTATGTTCACGAGGCAATTAAAGAATATGCTGCATTTAGCCCGTGTCATTACATTGGGTGCATACAACCGTAATGAAAGCCGCGGCGCCCACTATAAACCGGATTATCCGGATCGTAATGATGAGGAATGGCTAAAAACAACGATTGCTACGTTTGATGCAGAGAAAGATGCACCGGATATATCATATGAAGAGGTAGATACTTCTTTAATTAAACCAAGATTACGTGACTACACGAAAAAACACTGAGGAGAAGGGGATAACAATGGCTGAACAAAAAACAGTTACGTTTATTATAACACGTCAAGACAGCCCGGATTCTGCTCCTTATGAGGAAACATTTACTATTCCTTATAGACCAAATATGAACGTTATATCCGGGTTGATGGAAATACGGAAAAACCCAGTTAATGCAAAAGGCGAGAAAACAACACCGGTGCAATGGGATATGAACTGTCTGGAAGAGGTTTGCGGGGCTTGCTCGATGGTGATTAACGGTACAGCTCGGCAATCTTGTGCTGCACTGGTCGATAAGCTGGAACAGCCGATTCGTCTGGCACCAATGAGTACCTTTCCAGTAGTTCGCGACCTTATTGTTGATCGTGAGCAAATGTTTGATGCGTTGAAACGGATTAAAGCTTGGATTCCAATTGACGGTACGTATGACCTGGGGCCTGGGCCACGCATGCCGGAGAAAAAACGGCAATGGGCATATGAATTGTCAAAATGCATGACTTGTGGCGTGTGTGTAGAAGCATGTCCAAATGTAAACGATAAGTCAAACTTCATTGGACCATTCGCTCTTTCTCTGCCCCGGTTGTATAATGCGCACCCAACAGGTGAAATGAATAAAAGTGAACGTCTGGAAGCATTAATGGAGGATGGAGGAATCTCCGGATGCAGCAATGCGCAAAACTGTGTTCAGGTTTGTCCAAAAGGAATCCCGTTAACTACTTCAATTGCAGCAATGAATCGCGATACAAATATACAGGCATTTAAAAGTTTCTTTGGCAGTGACCACATATAGATTTTTACATTTGTATATAACGATAAATGGTCCTTACCCGTTTGTGGCAAGGACTATTTTTCACTTTAAGTGCGTGTTCAAAAAGTCGCCGAATGAGAAGCAAGAAGGTCGAGGCGGCGTAGCTTTGAGCACCGGAGTGTACATAAAAAAGGTACATGAGGAGCGGAAAAGCAAGCGGGCGACTCGATTCGCCGCTTATCATTTGGTGACATTTTGAACATCCTCTTTAAGAAGTTTACTCTGTTAAGTTATTCTAATCAAGGAGGTTATTTCATTTTCATGAAGAAAATAACGTATATCGATAATATGGAGAAATGGCAGAAGGAATTTTCCTTTTTCATCCCGATTAAAATCCGTTTTTCGGAAACGGATATGTATGGCCATGTAAACAATGTTTCACCATTTATTTACTTTGAGGAAGCACGTATCGAGTTTTTGAAGTCGGTCGGTCTATTCACCGATGCCAAGCGTGAAGATGGGATGCCAATCGTTGCGGATTTGCAATGTGATTACCATAAGCAAATGTTTTTTAATGATACATTAAAATTATATGTAAAGGCGAATCATGTTGGTAATACTTCAGTAGACATTCATTATATGGCTTTGAATGAAGCTGGGGACATAACGCTAACAGGGCGTGGCAGATTAGTACATATCAATCCATCAACTGGCAAACCAATTCTCCTTACGGATACAATGAAGGAGAAATTGTCCAGAAATGGATAAAGTGAAACTTCATCAGTGGGGGTTTCCGACACATAGGAAGTTCTAGTGCAGGTGTTATCACAGGACGTGGCATTTTAGTCTTTGTTCTCGTCTAGGAAATTATAAAATTTTGCGGCTGTGGATAACTTAATAACCGGATAAGCCACGTCCGGCTCCAGCGCCAGCGGCTAGTGTGCTTCCTTCACCTCCGTACGATAAGTCAACATCGACTCGGGTAAGAAGGAAGGCCGACTAAAAGCGGACTTTGCGTCCAACTCACGTCTACCCCTTTTGCAGGGGCATGTTTCCTTTATCTCCTACGGTAGGAATGTTCGGTTAAAACCGCTGCTTTGCGCAGCAACACCGAACCACCCTGCTTGGCAGGGCGCAGCACATACGCCGCTAAACGGGCGCTTGCGCCTTTGGCGTGCCCAGCACGCTGTTAATTGCGAGTTGGTGAAAGTCCAACCCAAGTAAGTACCAAGACGCTTGGTAGCTGACAAGTGACTGGTGGAGAAATCCTAAGGTTGAAGCCTTGTGACAAAGCACACTCAGTAGTGCGAGCAACCTAACAGGTCGTAACATAAAAGTGAATCCTGCCGCCTCGTCAGCAGACCCACACGTGGACAAGGAGAAGTCGATCCTGGCAAAGGAAGGAGAAGACCATGGAAGGTGTCAAGAACTTGGAAGAGCAGCACTGAAGAATCTCTCGGGGTAAGGGGAGCGACATGTTAGGAAAGTAATTAACGGAACTGGGGATACCCTCCTCGGTCACTCTACGGAGTAAAACAGAAACCTATAAGCCGATGGTGAAGTGGTGGAAGGGCTGAGAGGGAGTCGGAGGGGGTCATAGTACCGATGATGACGATGACAACACAACATTGTCTAGGGAAGGACGGCATAAGCCAATACCCTACTTCGTTCACAAGTTTGAAAGGAGGTACGAGTAAGTGAATGCCGGAAAACTGGCTAACTACACCAATGGAAAAGCTCAACGACTCCGATCAACTTTATATCTTTGTGCCAAGGAAAGTCCTACGAGACGATTTCACGCACTATATGATAAGATCTATCGTCCTGATATACTGGCGGAAGCATGGAAAAGAGTCAAATCCAAGAATGGAAGTGGTGGAATCGACAGGCAAACAATCGATGAGATTGTATATGACTATGGGGAAAGGGAATTCTTAAATGAGTTATACCTTGAACTAAAGGAAAATCAATTCCGTCCAAATCCAGTCAGAAGAACCTATATTTCAAAAGGAAATGGGAAAACAAGACCACTGGGAATCCCAACCATTAAGGACAGAGTGGCACAGATGGCAACAAAACTGGTACTAGAACCCATATTCGAAACAGATTTTCAAGATTGCTCGTATGGATTCAGACCAAAACGCAATGCCCATCAAGCCATAGCGAAAATCAAGAAAGCCAGTAAGAAGTCTGCTTGGGTGGTAGATGCCGATATTAAAGGGTATTTTGATAACATCAACCAAGATAAACTGATGAGGCTAGTGAAAATGAGAATTAGCGATAGAAGAGTACTAAAACTCATTCGCAAATGGTTGCGAGCAGGAATCATGGAAGATGGCCATTTTCGTGATTCTGTAACCGGGGTTCCGCAGGGTGGTGTGATCTCGCCACTATTATCGAACATCTATCTAAATGTATTGGACTCACTCTGGAATAAGAAGTTTGCACACCTGGGGCAAATTGTTCGCTATGCAGACGACTTTGTTATTATGTGCTCTACGAAGCAACAAGCGTTGGAAAGTATTCAGGTATTAAGAGGTATCATGAAGAAACTGAACCTTACACTTAGTCCTGAGAAATCAAGGCTTGTCAATATATGGGATAATACAGATGGATTTGACTTCTTGGGACTTCATCACAGAAAATTCCCTATTCTTATTAAAGGCGGTTACAAAATACATGTGATGTCGCACATACCGAGTAAAAAGGCAATGAAGAAAATGCGAGAGAAGATCAAGGAATATGTGGGAAAGAACAATAAATTGTCCCTAGACATAGAAGATCTCATAATAGGGCTGAATCGAAAGCTGCAAGGGTTTAAGAACTACTATCTTACTTCCCCGATAGCTAAGAAATGGCTTAATCGTATCGACTGGTATGTACTTGAACGACTTACAATATTTTGGAACAGGAAACGAAATAAACGCCACAAACACAGTAAAATGGGCGAGGTAATAGAAATGACCAAATATAAATTAGTGAAATTGGCGAGTTAGACAAGTACGTAATGCCAAAGAAAGAAGAACGTCGGAAAGCCGTATGAGGGAAAACCTCATGTACGGTTTGATGAGGGGGAACAGGAAGAGGAATTGCCCTCAAGTCTGGCTTAGTAAGGTGGAAAACCCTGAAACCCGAGGACAAGAAGGCAATATCTAACTCCTGTTTTCTACTCTACTTCCTAAAATCAGGAATTTATGGTTGTTTATTCCCGGCCTTCACGTTTTTTTACTCGCGCTCAGTGGTGAGGTATTACAGCCCGTTAATGTCTGACAAAGCAGAAAACCGACTTTCAAGGAATGAAAGTCGGTTTTCGTTAGAGCTTTAATTCCCCCATACGAAGGAGCTCTACTACTGCTTGTGATCGCCCCTTGACTCCTAATTTTTGCATAGCATTTGAAATATGGTTACGGACAGTCTTCTCAGATATAAACAATTCCTGGGCAATTTCTTTTGTTGTTTTGTCTTGTACTAAGAGTTCAAATACTTCTTTTTCCCTTTTTGTTAATAATTGCTTCGGTTTATACTCGTTGTCCTTCAAATGTTAACCCCTCCTTACTGTCATAGAGATGCAGAACGAAGGGAAATTATTTAGTCACTATAGCTTATGAAAGTAGAGTAAATCGGTGAGTACAAAATCAGTAGAGGAGATCAATTTGAATAATGCATACAAAAGTAATGATCAGCCAATAACCAATAAAGCTTAAATGAAATATCCATTTTACTTTAGTATTGTATTTACAAAAAAATACATTTATCAGAGATTCACTTTGTAATGTCATTTTTATGTTCGCTATTAGTACCATAGCATTTAAAAATATGGTTACGGACAGCCGGTTCAGAAATAAACCATTTCTAAACCGCAAAGGCAAATAAAGAAACACCTGAATATACTATGAAAAGGAAACTATATAGGAGCAAAATGTGACAAAAAGGTTACAATCAGACAAGGATTGACAGTAAAGGTGAGATATCTCGACTGATTCTGTGTTAAAATAAGCTGAGGGAATAGAGGATATCATGGGAGGTTGCCCACTTGGAAAACGAAATCTCAGCAGAATCAATAGCCGATTTAGAAAAAAGACTACGTTATATATCGGGAATAATCAAACAAAACGGACGTAAAATATTGGAAAATTATCCAATTACCGCACCACAATTTATTGCACTGCAGTGGTTAGTTGAAGAAGGTGATTTGACGATCGGAGAGCTTTCCAAAAAAAATGGTTTAGCATTCAGTACAACTACTGATTTGGTCGATCGGATGGAAAAAAATAAACTTGTGGAACGGGTACGTGATGTAAACGATCGCCGTGTTGTTCGCATCCATGTATTAAAAAAAGGCCGAAGTATTATTGAAGAAGTAATAACAAAACGGCAGGAGTATTTAGGTGAGATATTGCAAAGCTTCTCACTGGAGCAGACAAGTACGTTAAATGAATTATTGTCTTTACTTCACAAGCAAATGAAGAGCTTTCATGATAAATAACAGCAAAGAAGAGGCGATTTTTTTGGATTCAGCAATTGGGGTCATTGATTCAGGGGTTGGCGGTCTGACAGTAGCACATGAACTTATTAGACAACTGCCAAAGGAGCACTTGATTTACCTTGGGGATACACTAAGATGCCCATACGGACCACGGTCAAAAGAAGAGGTAAGGAAATTCACCTGGGAAATGGTGGAATACCTACTACGAAAAAAGATAAAAATGCTTGTTGTGGCGTGCAACACAGCTACCGCCTTTACGCTAACAGAACTACAGGAAGAATTGACGATTCCGGTTATCGGTGTTATTCAGCCAGGAGCACGGGCAGCAATAAAGAATACGAATAATGGCCATATCGGTGTAATTGGAACAGAGGGAACGATCAGCAGTAATGCCTACCCTGAAGCTTTAAAAGATATCAGATCGGATATTCATGTTAATGCCCAAGCCTGTCCAATGTTTGTACCAATGGTGGAGCAGGGGATATTATCCGGGGACGAGGCGAAACAGGTAGTGGAAGAAACCCTAAGGCCAATGAAAGAAAAAAATCATCTTGACACATTAATTCTGGGATGCACCCATTATCCATTAATTAAAGATACCATACAAGAGGTCATAGGCAGCCATGTCACCGTGATTTCTTCAAGCGAAGAGACTGCCCGCGAAACGAGTACTATTCTCGAATTTCATAATGCTTTATATAAAGGAAAACGGATACCTAACCATCAATTTTATGCGACTGGCGAGCTGGCAACATTTAGTAAAATTACCGAAGAGATTTTTAAGACTTCTACAGCCAATTTTCAAACGGTATCAATTGAAAAGGCAGTCATTTGCTAATAAGGTGTTCATAAATCGCCACTTGTCTTTTGCTCATTTTTTAAACATCCTCTTAGATCAGAATGACAGCATCCTGATATTTTTTTCTGCATTGGTTGGTCTAATTTTATGATGGGCTCGTATATATAGTAGTACAAACCATCGTAGGAGGGAATAACATGCAGAAGCGCGGTATATTACTTGTGACTGGGATCATGAGCATTTCCATTATATTGACAGGGTGTTTTGAGGGGGAGCAATCGTTAGAGGACAAAATGGATCCACCACAGGGGGCGGAAGAGGTAGACAACCTCGATAATTCAAAGTCCGGGGATAAAGCTGCTAATGAAAAAGCGAAGACTGATGAGGAAGAGGGTACGGCCGAGGAAACGGTGAAGCGGCAATTATTTTTAATTGATGCCAATGGAATGGTAGCACCGCAAACATTAGAAATACCAAAGGATGACTCGATGGAAGTAGCAGCCCAGGCTTTACAATATTTAGTAAAGGATGGACCGGTTCAGGATATTCTGCCAAATGGATTTCAGGCGGTACTCCCCGCTGGAACAGAAGTTTTAGGGCTTGATTTAGAAGATAATGGTACACTGGTCGTGGACGTTTCAAAGGAATTTGAAAATTACAAAGCAGAAAAAGAATTGAAAATCTTGCAGGCAATGACATACACACTAACACAATTTGATAGTGTCAACAAAATAAAATTACAAATAAATGGGTATCCACAAGATGAAATGCCGGTTAATGGCACTCCGATCGGGAACGGCTATTCAAGGACGAATGGGATTAATCTAACTGAAACAGATACGGTAGATCTGATTGACAGCAAAGCAGTGACAATGTATTATCCAACCGAATACAATGACACAAACTATTTTGTACCAGTTACCCAGCACATAAAAGCCGACGGCGAAGAAGTTTATGACTCGATTATCCAAGCGCTAGTCAATGGGCCGGGATATGATGTTAATGCAAAACAAGTTTTTAATTCCGATGTAGCGTTAGCAGCGGAACCAACGTTAAATAGTGGTGTGCTGGAATTAGTTTTCAATAAAGAGATATTAAAAGACGCGGATAAAACCACAATTTCCGACGATGTAATGGAAACGCTGGTTCGAACATTAACAGAACAAAAAGATGTGAAAGCTGTTAACGTCAAAGTAGAAAATGTGGAGAAATTGTTCAATGAGAATGGGAAAGAATATACAGAACCGGTAACTAGGGAAATGGTTACGAACACGGAAAAATTATAAACAGAGCGGCTGGATTGTACAGCCCCTCTTTTTGTTTGAAGGACTTTTTAGAATGATTTATACAGAGCTCAATGTATGAACGTGTTGCAATAGCGAAAAATATGTTACGATTAGGTTTGACATAAGGAGGAATTTAGAATGAGAAATGATCAACGTTCAACAAATAGTTTACGCCCCATTACGATTACCCCCAATTTTGTTAAACACCCTGAAGGATCTGTGTTAATTCAAGTTGGGGATACCAAAGTGATTTGTAATGCCAGCATTGAAGATAGAGTTCCTCCATTTATGCGTGGACAGGGAAAAGGATGGATAACAGCTGAGTATGCGATGTTGCCGCGTGCGACCGAGCAGCGAAATATTCGTGAATCGTCCAAAGGGAAAGTAAGCGGAAGAACGATGGAAATTCAGCGTTTGATCGGACGAGCATTACGAGCCGTAGTTGATTTGGACAAAATAGGCGAGCGTACCGTTTGGGTAGATTGTGATGTCATTCAAGCTGACGGCGGGACAAGAACAGCATCAATAACTGGAGCTTTTGTAGCGGTTGTACACGCTTTTGGGAAACTTTTGGAAAAAAAGGTATTATCGAAAATGCCAGTTACCGACTTTTTAGCTGCCACATCTGTTGGTGTCCTGCCAAATGGAACAGAGATATTGGATTTGAACTATGAGGAAGATTCCAAAGCACATGTTGATATGAATATTGTGATGACAGGTTCCGGTGAATTTGTTGAACTTCAGGGAACCGGTGAAGAGGCAACTTTTACAGCAAATCAGCTACAGACAATGCTTCAGCTTGCCAATGAAGGTATCGTAACTATAATTGACAAGCAAAAAGAATCGCTTGGTGATTTAGTGAACCGGATTGGAGAAACAATTCCCAGAAATTCTGTGGAGGAAAAAGGATGAATCAACTGATCATTGCAACAAAGAACCAAGGAAAAGCAAAAGAATTCAACGTTTTTTTCGGGCAGTTTCATATCAATACCATTTCTTTACTGGATTTATCCGAAACGATACCAGATATTGAAGAAACAGGGACAACCTTTGAAGAAAATGCCGCGATAAAGGCTGAAACAATCGCAAACAGAATGAGAATACCTGTTTTAGCGGATGATTCCGGTTTAATGATTGATGCATTGGACGGAAGACCAGGCGTCTATTCCGCACGATATGCAGGGGAACCCAAAAGTGACGAGGCCAATATAATGAAAGTGCTGGGCGAGCTGGAGGGTATTCCGGCTGAACAGCGACATGCGCGTTTTGTCTGCGTGCTCGCAATCGCTATACCGGAGCAGGAAACAACTTATTACAAGGGTTTCTGTGAAGGCAGTATTGTCGTTCAGCCCCGAGGAACACACGGTTTTGGTTATGATCCAGTCTTTATTCCTGATGGTTATACGAAAACAATGGCCGAACTTGCTCCAGCTGAAAAGAATAACATAAGCCATCGAAAAAACGCCATTTCCCGATTGGAAAAAGATTTACCTTATGTAATGGAACAGCTTGCAGATTAAACTATCATGTCAAGTTGTCTAATTTTTTGAGATCCCTTTTGCGGCTGATATAATGAATGAATAAACATCAAAAGAGGGGATTCCATTGCCTAAAGTATTAATTGTAAGTGATAGCCATGGTTTAACAGCTGAATTGGACCAAATTAAAGAAAAGCACCAGACAGACTACATGTTCCATTGTGGCGACGCTGAGCTGGATATGGATGCAGCCGAACTTGAGGGATTTATCAAGGTAGCCGGGAATTGTGATTTTGATACCCGATTCCCTGATGAGCAGCTGGCAGAAATGGAAGGGGTAAAATTCTTTATTACGCATGGTCATCTATACAACGTGAAGGCGAATCTGATGACTTTATCCTATCGGGCACAGGAGAACAATGCCCAGGTTGTCTGCTTTGGCCATACACACATTGCGGGTGCGAAGAAGATTGGCGATCTATTGTTTATTAATCCTGGCAGTATCCGTCTGCCAAGGAACAGGCCGGAAAGCACTTATGCAATTATGGACTGGAAAACGAAAGATGATGTTCATGTATTTTTCTATACGATGAATGGTGAGCAGGTAGACGAACTTACATACGATACATCATTATAAAGTGAAACTTCATTTAGTGGGATGGCCCTTTCTCCTCTCCCTAATGTTAGTTGAGGCCCTACGATGTGTCACAAAGACGATGACATAAGGATGTGGCGTTTTTAGTCTTTGTTCCTAAAATCGGACATTACGGCTGTTTATCCCCCACCTTCTGAGTTTTTGGTTTACTCACACATAGAGGTGGGGGTATTACAGCCCGTTTGAGTGATAAAAGTTGTACAGACCTTATCCATCAAGAACAGGTTTTGTACAATAATTTTTATTCTGGTATTGACAAAAAAATTCCTAATGACTATAATAATTGTTGTCTGTTAAAAAATGCATATTCGAATTACATAATGGCGACTTGCTCTCGCGGGTGTAGTTTAGTGGTAAAACCTCAGCCTTCCAAGCTGATGATGAGGGTTCGATTCCCTTCACCCGCTCCATATATATGTGCATGTCCCAGTAGCTCAGCTGGATAGAGCAACAGCCTTCTAAGCTGTGGGTCGCAGGTTCGAATCCTGCCTGGGACGCTAGATTCTGATAAGAAACCTATACCGAATGAAATAGGTTTCTTTTTTTACATACATGTTTGATTATTTTACATTGGGGGTATGTATTTCTTATGACAGATTACCATAGTAAATAATGAAAGGAGTTAAGAGATGAAGGATAATCATAATATTATTCTTTTTCCTAAATGGAAAACAGTACTCGAAGAAGAGAGTCTCGCAGCTCTCAAAGAAAAACGGTACGAAGAAGCATTGAAGAAATTAAACAAATTAATTAGTTATCACGTTCATAATCATGAAATAATGATCGGGAAGCTAATATGCTTAATGGAATTGGGCTATCATGACGAGGCACAGGATTTGTGTGAAACGTTACTTGTTGATAAAGATCAGAACTATTATCAATATCTACATATTTATTTAACGCTACTATTCCAGACAAGCCAATACGAATTATTAATGGAACAGGTAGATTATGAACTGCAAACGGGAAAAATACCGAGTCCATACAAGAAGCAGTTTGAACAGTTGTATAATATGAGCCGAAACATGCACGACCAACTGCAGGAAGAGAAGACGACAAAGTACATAAATGAATTACTCAAAGCAGTTGAAACCGAGGATCATACGAAGCAATGGTTTTTGATAGAAAAAATAAGAAAGATTAAAGCCAAGCCGCCATTGAAATTTGCGGATCCGCTTTTACACAATGAGCTGATCCATCCAGTTATAAAAACAGCAATTTTTCAATGGCTGCAGGAGATGAATGTTTCGGAACAGGTAGCTATACATAAATTAGATTTACGGTTAACCACTGATCCAACAAAAATAACGAAAATAACGGAACATGGGGTTGTTAAACAAACAAAACTATTAATTGGTGATCTGGAACAGGAAAATCCGACCTTATACCTGCTGTTGGAAAAAGTGTTTTATCGATATGCATATGTCCGTTATCCAATCATGCCACCAAGTGAGGATGTTACGGCAATTGCTGAAGCTTTAACTTCTGTTGGAAAAGAGTATTTAAATTTGTCCGCTGAAAATGAAATGGAAAGTGAAAAGGTCTTACATTATAAGAAAGAAATTAAAATGTGTGAAGCATTATATTTGTCCGTCATAGATGAGTAAAGCCCGGAAATGCTTGAAAGGGCTGTTAATTATGTTATAATAAGATGGTTGTAAATTTGCAGTACATCGTGCAGCATTCTGATAAATGAATGATTGTGAACAATTAATTTTAATGGAATTAATAGATTTTGGAGGGAATAGCATGACAGCAAAATGGGAAAAACAAGAAGGTAACGAAGGAGTTCTGACATTTAACGTCAGCTCAGATGATTTTGATCGTGCATTGGATCAAGCGTTTAAAAAAGTAGTAAAAAAGGTACAAATTCCTGGTTTTCGTAAAGGAAAGGTACCGCGTAAAATCTTTGAAAAACGTTTTGGTGTAGAATCTTTGTATCAGGATGCAGTTGACATTGTGCTGCCGGATGCATACATGAAAGCTGTCGAAGAAACGGGTATTGAGCCTGTTGATCAGCCGGCAATTGATATTGAAGAGATTGAACAAGGGAAAGATCTTGTTTTCACTGCAAACGTAACGGTTAAACCGGAAGTAACCCTCGGAGAATATAAGGGGCTTGAAGTAGAAGAACAGGATACGACAGTTACCGACGAAGATGTCGACCATGAAATCGAGCATCAAAGGGAGCACCATGCCGAGCTTATCGTTAAAGAGGATGGAAAAGTCGAGCAAGGTGACACCGTAGTGATGGATTTTGAAGGTTTTATTGATGGTGAGGCATTTGCTGGTGGAAAAGGTGAAAATCATTCATTGGAAATCGGTTCCGGACAATTTATTCCGGGATTTGAGGATGAACTGATCGGTAAAGAGTCCGGCGAGGAAACCGAAATTAAGGTAACTTTCCCGGAAGATTATCATGCCGAGGAATTAGCTGGCAAGGATGCGACATTTAAAGTAACAATCCATGAAATTAAAACAAAAGAATTACCAGAACTTGATGATGAATTTGCCAAAGATGTCGATGAAGAAGTCGAAACACTGGATGAACTAAAGGCAAAGAAAAAAGAACAATTGGCAGCACAAAAGAAACAAGATGCTGAGAATCAAAAACGTGAAACATTAGTTGAAAAAGCATCGGAAAATGCGGAAGTTGATATTCCATCTGCAATGGTTGAGACGGAATTGGATCGCATGGTAAAAGAATTTGAGCAGCGTCTGCAAATGCAAGGCATGACAATGGAAATGTACTCTCAATTTTCTGGACAGGATGAAGCAGCGTTGCGCGAACAAATGAAAGAGGATGCGGAAAAGCGTGTCAAAACAAATCTTGTTTTAGAAGCAATTTTCCATGAAGAGGATTTGGAAGTAACTGATGAGGATGCAGATGCAGAACTGGAAAACATGGCGTCCATGTACGGCAGCGACGTTGACCAGATTAAGCAAATGCTTGGTGGAAATACGGATGCTATCAAAGAAGATCTCAAATTTAGAAAAGCAATCGATTTTCTGGTTGAGCAGAGTAAAACTGCATAATCTGGGGTTTGGGGTTTATTTATAACCGAATATGGTAACGACTAACAAGGTGCGATGTGTTCGCGCCTTGTTTTGCTAACGTAACTTTCTGCTTTAATAGCGATTTTTCAGGTGGGTTTGATCATACACTAATAATGGCCATTCAAATACATGAGCTAATAGTTATGATTTGACTTTTTTATTAATTTCTCCATAATAAAAAAATAAGCTAAAATGAAGGTGGAAACACATGAAAAGAGATATTGTTTTGTTTTCCATTTATGTTTTGATATGATGGGCATGAAAGTTGAAAACAAAGTATGTCTATCATAGATGTAAAGTGAAGTGAATTTTTTAGGGGTGAAAATATAATGTTTAAATTTAACGAAGAAAAAGGGCAATTAAAATGTTCATTTTGTGGAAAGAGTCAGGATCAAGTTCGAAAGCTTGTGGCTGGGCCTGGTGTTTATATATGTGATGAATGTATTGATCTTTGTACAGAAATAGTCGAAGAGGAACTTGGTACAGAAGAAGAAACAGAGTTTAAAGAAGTGCCAAAGCCGAAAGAAATCTGTGAAATTCTTGATGATTATGTAATTGGGCAGGAAAAGGCAAAAAAGAACTTGTCAGTCGCTGTTTACAACCATTATAAACGTATTAATGCACCAAAGAATGCGGATGATGTTGAATTATCCAAAAGTAACATTGCGATGATTGGTCCTACAGGGAGTGGTAAAACATTACTCGCACAAACATTAGCGAGAATCCTTAATGTACCATTTGCTATTGCAGATGCTACATCGTTAACCGAAGCTGGATATGTTGGTGAAGATGTGGAAAACATTTTACTTAAGCTGATTCAGGCGGCTGACTATGATGTAGAGAAAGCGGAGAAGGGGATTATTTATATCGATGAAATAGATAAAGTTGCCCGCAAATCCGAAAACCCGTCCATTACCCGTGATGTTTCCGGTGAAGGGGTGCAACAAGCTTTGCTGAAAATTCTTGAGGGCACGGTCGCAAGTGTGCCTCCTCAAGGTGGCCGTAAACATCCACATCAGGAGTTTATCCAAATTGATACAACTAATGTGTTATTTATTTGTGGTGGTGCTTTTGACGGGATTGATCAAATTATCAAACGGCGCCTCGGCAAAAAGGTTATCGGCTTTGGAGCTAATGAGAAACAAGAAGATTTGGAGATGGGTCAATTATTGTCCAAAGTATTGCCTGAGGATCTATTGCGCTATGGTCTCATTCCTGAGTTTATCGGAAGACTGCCGGTTATCGGGGCATTGGAACCATTAGATGAAGATGCATTAGTAGAAATTTTGACAAAACCGAAAAATGCCCTAGTTAAACAATATGAAAAACTGTTCCGCATGGATAACGTTGAACTGGAGTTTGAGGAAGATGCACTAGTTGAAATTGCCAAAAATGCGATTGAACGAAAAACAGGTGCACGTGGCTTACGATCCATTATCGAAACGATCATGCTTGATGTTCAGTTTGAATTACCATCACGCGAAGATATTGAAAAATGTGTCATCACAAAAGATACAGTAGAACAGGAAAATGCCAGTCCTAAACTTGTATTCAGAGATGGGACTGTTACAGAGGGGAATGAAAAATTCCCAAAAGAGAGTGCATAACGGATAAAGGGAACTTTGATTCAACCGGGGTTCATCATCCCTGTGTTTTCCACCTGTATAGAGATACGGGAAATTAATTTGAGACTAGCTTAAAAGCCCATCCCCCTTTATGATGAAAACGAACTTGCGGGAGTATGGAGCTTTTTTGCTGGTCTCTTTTTAACAATTAATGTGGTGTCGAAAGCACAGGAAAGCCTCCTCTTTGATTTGCATGATTGTAAAACGAAAGGCCATACTAAATTACAGCAAATATCGTAATTCGTTTACAAATGGGTAAGTTTTCTATAAAATTTAAGGATATAAAAAGCATTACATAGCAGGAACATTTAAGAAAATATGGAGGTACATATTAATGACAAACGAAACAAAACAGCTCCCCCTCCTACCGTTACGTGGATTACTGGTTTTTCCATCAATGGTGCTCCACCTTGATGTTGGCAGAGATAAATCGGTTGCAGCGCTGGAAAAAGCAATGATGGGTGACCAGACTATTTTTCTTGCTGCCCAGAAAAAGGTAAGTATCGATGACCCGGATCCCGCCGATATTTATCGGGTCGGAACACTGGCAAAAGTAAATCAGATGCTGAAGCTTCCGAATGGAACAATCCGTGTTCTGGTTGAGGGATTATATCGTGGTGAAATAATCCGTTTTGTCGAGGAAGAAGATGATTTTTTAGTTGAAATAAATAAGCTGGAAGAGATAAGTGGAAAAACGACCGAAGAAGAAGCATTAATGCGGTCGCTGTTAGCGCAATTTGAACAATACACAAAGGTTTCAAGAAAGATAACAAAAGAAACGTTTGCGACTGTCTCGGATATTGATGAACCCGGTCGGCTGGCTGACATTATTGCCTCACATCTTTCCTTAAAGCTGAAGGACAAGCAGGAATTACTGGAAATGGAAAACGTTAAAAGCCGTTTGCAGCATTTAATAAAGCTGATTTCCAACGAGAAAAAAGTCCTTGATTTAGAAAAGAAAATTGGGCAGCGTGTAAAAACATCGATGGAAAAGACACAAAAAGAGTATTATTTACGGGAACAATTAAAAGCAATACAAAACGAACTTGGTGAAAAAGATGGAAAAACAGGTGAGGTAAGTGAATTAAGGGAGAAGATTGATAATGCTAATATGCCGGAGCGAATTAACGAAGTTGCATTAAAGGAATTGGACCGGTATGAAAAAGTACCGCAAAGTTCTGCTGAAAGCTCTGTTATCCGCAATTATTTGGAGTGGCTGCTTGCTTTGCCATGGACAAACAAAACAAAGGATACAATTGAAATTGCCAAAGCACAACATGTGTTGGATAATGATCATTATGGTCTAGATAAAGTAAAGGAACGGATTCTGGAATATTTGGCCGTGCAAAAGCTGACACAATCCATTAAGGGACCAATCCTATGTCTTGTTGGACCACCAGGTGTTGGGAAAACATCATTGGCGAAGTCTATTGCCAAATCGGTTAATCGTAATTTTGTCCGGATATCACTTGGGGGTATCCGGGATGAGGCGGAAATAAGGGGACATCGCAGGACATATATTGGTGCTATGCCGGGGAGAATTATTCAAGGTATGAAAAAGGCCGGAACCATTAACCCGGTATTTCTTTTGGATGAAATTGATAAAATGTCGAATGATTTTCGCGGGGATCCTTCTTCCGCGATGCTTGAAGTACTTGATCCGGAACAAAACAGTAATTTCAGCGATCATTTTATTGAAGAGACATATGATTTATCAAATGTTTTGTTTATCGCGACAGCAAATTATATTAATAACATACCCGGTCCGTTATTGGATCGTATGGAACTAATTTCAATTGCAGGTTATACCGAAATCGAAAAGCTGCATATTGCGAAGGAACATTTATTGCCGAAACAATTGAAAGAGAACGGACTAAAAAAAAGAAATCTGCAAATCCGTGATGAGGCCCTCCTTAAATTAATCCGCCGGTATACGCGTGAAGCCGGTGTACGGGGACTGGAAAGGCAAATTGCCAAATTATGCAGAAAGGCCGCTAAAGTTATCATTTCCGAGAATAAAAAACGGGTTGTTATCACCGTGAAGAACATAGAGGATATGCTTGGCAAACCGGTATTTCGTTACGGGCAAATGGAAGCAAATGATTTGGTTGGTGCTGCTACAGGTCTTGCTTATACAACAGCAGGTGGGGATACACTATCCATTGAGGTTTCCCATTATCCAGGAAAAGGAAAGCTGACACTTACCGGAAAGTTGGGAGATGTTATGCAGGAATCAGCCCAAGCAGCTTTCAGTTATATTCGGTCAAGAGCAGAAGAACTTGATATTGATCCGGATTTTTACGAAAAATATGATATTCATATCCATGTGCCAGAAGGAGCAACACCTAAGGATGGTCCATCTGCCGGGATTACGATGGCAACAGCACTTGTATCGGCATTGTCAGGCAAGGCGGTAAAAAGGGAAGTAGCGATGACTGGAGAAATAACATTGCGTGGCCGTGTCTTGCCGATTGGCGGGTTAAAAGAAAAATCATTAAGCGCTCATCGGGCTGGAATTACAACGATCATAATCCCGGAAGAAAACAAAAAGGACATTGACGATATTCCGGAAAGTGTCAGGGAGGATTTAACATTTATTCCAGTAAATCACTTAGATCAGGTATTAAAGCATGCACTTGTAGGGGAGAAACATAATGAAGGTAACAAACGCTGAGATTGTCATTAGCGCGGTAAGTAAAAAACAGTATCCAAACGACCGACTTCCTGAAATAGCTCTGGCTGGTCGTTCCAATGTCGGGAAATCATCGTTTATTAACAAACTAATCAACCGTAAAAATTTAGCCAGAACTTCATCAAAACCGGGAAAAACACAAACGTTAAACTTTTACAAAATTAACAATGCGTTTTATTTTGTTGATGTGCCCGGGTATGGTTATGCCAAAGTTTCCAAAAAGGAACGGGAAAAATGGGGCGGCATGATGGAAGAATATCTTCAATATCGGGATACATTGAAGGCAGTTCTGCTTATTACCGATCTTCGGCATGAGCCAACCAGGGATGATGTACAAATGTACGAGTTTTTAAAGTACTTCGAGCTCCCTGTAATCGTTATTGCTACAAAGCTTGATAAAATCCCGAAAAGTAAACGGGCAAACCATCTGAAACGGACGATTCAGACGCTTCACATCGAATCTAATGATCTTGTCCTGCCATTTTCTGCAGAAACAGGAGAAGGAAAAGAGGAAGCATGGGGCGTTTTGCAATCGTTTCTATGATGTTGAACACTATTAAGAGGAAAGCCTCCTGCCGAATGTGCAGGAGGCTTATTTTTTTCTTTTCAACAAAAAAATACCGATGATAATAATAGCAATTGGCCAGTACCTTTCCAAATAATCAACTATAATATAAATCCAGTTAAACCAGGCAGGCAATTGGATGGAAAAGATCAACAGCAGTGAACCGCCAATTAGAATCACACCTGGTAATAATCCTTTCTTTGTTTTAAGCGAACGTACGATAAAAGCAATTCCGACAATAAGCGGATAAACAGCCCAATGATCAATCCAAAAAGCATAATGATTCATACCATGAAAGTGAATACCCAGGCCTAAAATAATCGTTCCGACGAATAAGTTTTGATAATCTTTGGAACTATAGCTATGAATAAGTAAAGCTAAACCGATAATAATTAAAAGTGTTGTCCAGGAATAAAAATCAGTAATGATCGGTACCTTCAGTTCACGCAGCAGGAAATATCCTCCAATACCGATCAATAGATACCCGGCGAAAGAGTTTTGTTTCTTCATAAATGGCTTCCTTTCAAAAGGTTATTCTGATAGTGTCTAAACAGGTTGATTTCTTGCTTCCTATGTATCGTTGTGATAAAGTACTAACGAGTTCAATTCAAGTAAGGTGTTATTTTTACTTAAACATCCTATACGTCTTATCGTATCATATTGTTTCATAATCTGTTCACAATTTGAAAAAATAAGCGGGATTGTTCATGTTATAATGGGTGTTAGTATTAAGAAGTGTGGATAGTATATAGATAAGAACTAAGCGTATTGTTGGGTATCGTGGTTTGGCCACGTCCAGCTCCAGCGCCCAGCGGCTAGTGTGCTTCCCTCACCTCCGTACGATAAGTCAACATCGGTTCTGGGAAGGAGGAAGGCCGACTAAGAACGGGCTTTGCGCCCAACGTCGGCATACCCCTTTTGCAGGGGCATGTTTCCTTTATCTCCTGCGGTTGTTTGTTCGGTTAAAACCGCCGCTTTGGGCGGCAACACCGAACCACCCTGCTTGGCAGGGCGAGAGCACTCTAGCCGCTAACCGGGCACTTCCGCTTTTGAATTTTGGGGGTAAATACAGTGCATATTATAAAGGTTGGCTTCAATTATAAATCAGCCCCGGTGGAAATTAGGGAAAAACTGACATTTTCGGAACAGACGATTGATCATGCGATGGAACTTCTAAAGGAACGCAAGAGTATTCTCGAAAATGTCATTGTTTCGACTTGTAACCGCACGGAGATTTATGCGGTAGTTGATCAGATTCATACAGGTCGTTACTATATTAAACAATTTTTGGCAGATTGGTTTCAAGTGGGTAAAGATGAATTTACCTCCTACTTGCGAATTGTTGAAGGGGATGCCGCAATTGAACATCTTTTTCGTGTAGCATCAGGTCTGGATTCCATGATCCTTGGAGAAACACAAATACTTGGTCAGGTAAAACAAGCATTTCAAACGGCCCAAAGGAAGAAAACGACTGGAACTATTTTTAATGAGCTGTTTAAACAAGCGATTACCTTTGCTAAACGTGTGCATAAGGAAACAACAATTGGTGAACAGGCCGTATCGGTCAGTTATGCTGCTGTAGAGCTGGCAAAGAAAATATTCGGCGATTTGGAAAACAAACATGTGGCAATTCTTGGTGCTGGTAAAATGGGTACGTTAGCGGCCAAAAATCTTCATGGTTCAGGCGCAACACATATAACGGTAATGAACCGGACAATCGAAAAAGCCGAATTGCTTGCGGAAAAATTTCAGGCGAAAGCGGAACAGTCAGCTAATTTATTAGATGTCATGCACCATGCAGACATTCTGATCAGCTCAACCGGCTCGGATTCGGTTGTTTTGACAAAAGAAGAACTGGAACCGATCCAGAAAAAACGGAAAGGCAGTCCACTTTTTCTGGTGGATATTGCCGTACCAAGGGATTTAGATCCAAAAATTAGCGAGTTAGACAGTGTGTTTCTGTACGATATTGATGACTTGCAGCATATTGTGGATGAAAATTTAGCTACCCGAAAAAAAGCTGCCGAATCGATTGAAATCATGCTGGAAGCGGAAATTGTGGCATTCAATGAATGGCTGCAAACATTGGGTGTCGTCCCGGTTATCACGGCACTAAGAAAAAAGGCATTGGCAATTCAAGCCGAAACGATGAAAAGTATTGAACGAAAGATACCGGACTTAACGGTACGCGAGAAAAAAGTTTTAAATAAACATACGAAAAGTATTATCAATCAATTGTTAAAAGAGCCTGTTACCCAAGCGAAGGAATTGGCAGCGAGCGAGAAAGCTGATGAATTCTTGTCACTATTTATCGACATTTTCGGGATTGAAGATGAAGTGAAAACCGAATTGCAGGAACAGCAAAAGAAAAATATCAAAACCAACCAAATTAATAATGTATCCTTTCCCAAACTGGAAAACGTAAATTCAGTAAGATGAAAGGAACTTTCGTATGACAGAATCAAAATGGCTTTACGAAATTATTCTTATTATTTATGGTCTTAGTTTAGTCGGATACTTTATTGATTTTATTCAGCATAACCGGAGGGTAAATAAAATTGCCTTCTGGTTACTTAGTATGGTTTGGGTTATACAAACCGTATCTCTGTTAAGCGAAATACTTTTTAAAGCGACGTTTCCTGTATTTACAATCTATGACAGTCTTTTCTTTTATTCATGGGTGCTCGTCACTTTCTCGCTAGTAATTAATAAATTATTTTCCATACATTTCATTGTGTTTTTTACAAATGTATTCGGATTTTTTATCTTATTATTATACATTTCAACAAAAGCACAGGAATCAATCGGGCAGCGCGGAATTGAATTGGTTAACGAGCTTTTGATCGCCCACATTACGTTGGCAATCATATCGTACGGATTTTTTACAATTTCTTTTTTGTTATCGATCATGTATATTGTTCAATATCGGTTTTTAAAACAAAAGAAAGGGTTAAAGTGGATGTGGCGTTTTGGCGATTTAAAACGGCTTGACATCTATTCCTTTATGGCTGTCACATTGGGTGTACCGCTTCTCTTAATTGCAATAATATTAGGTTTTGTCTGGGCAAAGGTGGCGGGTGCCGAGTTTTACTGGTTAGATTTAAAAACGATCGGTTCGCTGTTTGTCCTGTTTATTTATATTCTCTATTTGCTTTTGCGGCTGATAAAAGGGTATCAAGGTAAAGCAATATCAGTTTATAATACCGCGGCCTTTTTGATATTATTAGTTAATTTCTTTCTGTCAAGTATCTTATCGAATTTTCATTTTGGATCATAGGAGGATATGATAATGCGTAAAATTGTTGTTGGGTCCAGAAAAAGTAATCTGGCGCTAACGCAGACGGAGTGGGTTATCGAGCAATTAAAAAAAACAGGTGTGCAAAATGAATTTGAAATCAGGAAAATCGTTACGCGAGGAGACCGTATTCTGGAGGTCACATTGTCAAAGGTTGGCGGCAAGGGCTTATTTGTAAAAGAAATTGAGCAAGCCATGTATGATAAGGAAATTGATTTTGCTGTTCATAGTATGAAGGACATGCCGGCTAAGCTTCCCGAGGGACTGATAATAGGTTCGATCCCGGTTCGTGAGGATCATCGGGATGCGTATATCGCAAAAAATCATCTCCCACTAACCGATTTACCAGAAGGTGCAATTGTTGGGACAAGCAGTTTACGCCGGGCCGCACAGGTTTTGGCAGTAAGACCGGATGTTACAATCAAATCGATACGAGGTAATATTGAAACACGCCTGCGTAAATTGGAAGAGGAAGATTACGATGCTATTATTCTGGCAGCAGCCGGACTGAAACGGATGGGCTGGAGCGAGGATTTGATCACCGAATATTTGGATCCCGATATGTGTGTACCGGCAGTAGGACAGGGTGCGCTGGCGATTGAGTGTCGGGAGGAGGATCAGGAAGTAAGAGATTTATTGCAAAAATTAAACGATGAATATACGACAAAAACAGTAACAGCAGAACGAACCTTTTTACATTTACTCGAGGGCGGCTGCCAAATACCAATTGCCGGTTATGCACATTTGGCAGGAGAGGAAGTAGTCTTAATTGCTTTAGTCGCTACAGCAAATGGCAAAACGGTTTTAAAAGAAGTTGTCCGTGGTACCGACCCAGTCGCAGTGGGCAAGGAAGCATCCGAAAGATTGATCAAACGGGGAGCAAAGGATATCGTTGAAGATGTAAAAGAGGAGCTTGACGAGTAATGCCTTTTTCATTGCATGGAAAACGTATTTTAATTACCCGGGAGAAAAATCAGGCGAAGGAGCTATCTGAAAAGGTTAGCCAATTTGGCGGGCAGCCGATTGAAGCCCCACTTTTAAAAATTACATGTAAAAAAGAAGCAGGACATATGGAAATGCTGGAAAATTTACCTATGTATCGCTGGATATTTTTCACCAGTGCAAATGGTGTGCGCTGCTTTTTTCAAATCATGAGCGAAAATAACGTTTCGTACAATCTGTTAGAAAAAACGAAGCTTGCAGTGGTCGGTCATAAAACAGAGGATGCACTGAAAAAGTACGGTTATGCGGCTGAATTCATTCCCTCCACCTATAATGCGGCTGTGATGGCGGAAGAGATCTTGACTCGTTTTCCTTCCATTAGTCCAGTTCTGCTTATCAGGGGGAACCGGTCACGTCAGGTGCTGCCAGAGCAATTGGCTGAAAACAATATTTCCTTTGATATAATAGAAGTGTATGAAACCATTTTTAATCAGACGATCAAAGATAGATTAAATGAATTGATCAGCAATCATCAATTTGACATGATTACATTCACAAGTCCCTCAACAGTGGAAGCATTTATCGAAATGAATGAGGCCCATAAAGAAGAAGTAAAAAAAGTTCCGTGTGCCTGCATTGGAACAACGACCGAACAAAAAGCGAAGTGGTACGGATTCACGAATACGATCGTACCGGAGCAATTCACGATCGAAGGTATGGTAGAAAAAATGTGTACGTATATTTCCCAGAAAGGATAGATTGACATGACTGAAACATTACAGTTTAAACGCCATCGCCGGCTGCGTTCGTCAAAAGCGATGCGTGATTTAGTAAGAGAAAACCAAGTAAATAAAGATGATTTAATATACCCGTTATTTGTTGTCGAAGGGGAGCATGTTAAAAACGAGGTACCGTCCATGCCCGGCGTTTTTCAGCTTTCCTTGGATTATCTGGCTGCTGAAATGGCTGAATTACAAGCGCTTGGCATTAAAGCCGTTATCCTCTTTGGTGTGCCAAATGAAAAAGATGAATCAGGTACAGGTGCATTCGTTGATCAAGGGATTGTCCAAAAGGCAATTCGCGAAATTAAAGATAAGGCACCGGAAATGCTTGTCATTGCTGATACATGTTTATGTGAATTCACTTCACATGGGCATTGTGGTGTTATCCATCATGAAGATGTTGCAAATGATGAATCACTTGAGTTATTGGCGAAAACAGCATTATCACAGGCAAAGGCAGGAGCGGATATTATTGCACCGTCTAATATGATGGATGGTTTTGTTGCGGCGATCCGGCGTGCATTGGATGAAGCAGGGTTCAAGAATATTCCGATCATGTCCTATGCAGTAAAATATGCCTCTGCATTTTATGGACCATTCCGTGATGCTGCAGACAGTGCCCCACAATTCGGTGACCGCAAAACTTATCAAATGGACCCGGCAAATCGACTGGAGGCATTAAGGGAAGCGGAATCGGATATGGAAGAGGGAGCAGACTTTCTTATCGTAAAACCGGCAATGTCCTACCTTGATATTGTCCGTGATGTCCGAAATCAATTTAATGCGCCAATTGTTGCATACAATGTCAGCGGGGAATATTCCATGGTTAAAGCGGCGGCACAAAATGGTTGGATTAATGAACGAGAATTAGTCATGGAAAAATTAACGGCGATGAAACGTGCTGGTGCGGATTTAATCATTACGTATTTTTCTAAAGATGTAGCGAAGTGGCTGGCTGAATAATACTATTTAGATGGGGTGATAAAATGAATTTTGATACGTCAATTGATGCCTACAAAGAAGCGGTTGACCTGATGCCTGGCGGAGTCAATTCCCCTGTTCGGGCCTTCAAGTCGGTTGGGATGTCCCCGATTTTTATGGATCGTGGCAAAGGATCGAAAATAATCGATATCGACGGTAATGAGTATATTGATTACGTCTTAAGCTGGGGCCCGCTCATTTTAGGACATGCAGATGATCGTGTTGTGGAAAAATTGAAGGAAACAGCTGAAAAAGGGACTAGTTTTGGTGCACCAACAGTGCTGGAAAATAAATTGGCCCAGCTGGTGATTGATCGTGTACCATCGATTGAAATGGTACGAATGGTGAACTCCGGTACTGAAGCAACGATGAGTGCATTACGACTTGCCAGAGGTTATACTGGCCGCGATAAAATTCTCAAATTTGAGGGTTGTTACCATGGGCATGGCGATTCTTTATTGATTAAAGCTGGGTCTGGTGTCGCTACGCTAGGATTACCTGATTCTCCCGGTGTTCCGGAGTCAATTGCGCAAAACACGATTACTGTTCCCTATAATGATGTAGAAAGTTTACGGTTGGCTTTTGCGAACTACGGTGATGAAATTGCCGCGGTAATCGTTGAACCTGTTTCCGGAAACATGGGTGTTGTGCCACCACAGGAAAACTTTTTACAAGAATTGAGAAAAATCACGGACGCCAATAGTACACTGCTAATCTTTGATGAAGTCATGACCGGCTTCCGGGTCGGCTACCATTGTGCACAAGGTTATTTTGGTGTTACTCCCGATTTAACCTGTCTAGGAAAAGTAATTGGCGGTGGCTTGCCAGTCGGTGCTTTCGGAGGAAAAAGAGAAATAATGGAAAGTATTGCACCTACAGGAACCATTTATCAAGCGGGAACGTTATCGGGTAACCCGTTAGCAATGACTGCTGGTTACGAGACATTAAATGCCATGAGCGAGAATGAATACGAAAAACTGAATCAGAAAATAGATCGTTTAGTCGAAGGATATAAACAAGCTGCGATTGACTTTTCGATTCCATTGCATATTAATCGTGCAGGATCAATGGTTGGCGTCTTCTTCACGAACGAACCAGTTATTAATTATGAAACTGCGAGGCTCTCCAATCTGGATTACTTTGCGCAATATTATCGTGCCATGGCTGAGGAAGGAATCTTTTTACCACCATCACAATTTGAAGGATTATTCCTTTCAACAGCACATACGGATCAAGATATTGAAAAAACGATCCTAGCAGTAAGGAATGCATTTGCAAAAATAAAAAAATGAGTTAAAGAGCTGCTCTTGAATGGGTAGCTCTTTTCTTTATGGCTCCCGTGCAGATTATCTCCGCTTTGCTTTTTCCCTCTTAACATCGCGCCAATGTTTTTCTTAGCATATCTTTATATCCTTTTTCATATAGTGAAGTAAGACATATTAGTAGATTGGATATATATGTTGAAGGGAGGAAGTCATTTGTCAAATGATCATGTTTTTAGTTTTGAGTTAAATGAGTCCCTTTATTTTGAAAGGGGACAGGAAGTCGCGGAGATGCGGGGGATTGCGTTAGATCCGGAAATTTCCATTCAAGCATTTAATGAGTATATTTCGATCAGGGGAGTTATCGAACTTCGTGGAGAATATGTCAAGACAGATAGTGTAACCCAGGATGATACAGTTGAATTTGAGGATGATTATCATGCGAGGCGTTTCGTAGAGCGGGTTGTTGATACAGAAGAGGGGGGGACTGAATTTTCCCATCGGTTTCCGGTAGAAATTTCCGTGCCGACTTATCGGGTAGATGATTTAGATGATGTAACGGTTAGTATTGATTCGTTTGATTATGAATTACCAAGCGAAAATCAGCTTAAATTTGTTTCAACCATTGCAATCCACGGTATTAGTGAGCAAGATGAGAGGCCAAGTGATAATTCGACGGAGACAGACTACCAATTTGTAGACTCGAACGATCATACATTTAATTTCGACATAAAAGAGAGTCCTGATTTGGAGCTTCCGGAGGAGTCAGAATCAATTGGTTATACCGACACGCCGATACTATCTGCCGGTCAGGATGAAACCGCATCACCCGATCGATGGAAAAGTAAAAAGTCGCAAAGCTTTACGGAATTTTTTAAAAAGGAGCCGGATCCCGAGCCGGATCCGTCGGTTGAGGAAAGCTCACATATGGAATCCAGTCATTATGCTTCAGTGGAATCTGCTAATTTTGTGGAGTCCAATGATGTTTATGAAAGTAGTCGGGAAAGCTCTCAAAGCTACGAAAGTCATGCAAGCTACGAAAGCCCTGAAAGTACAGTGATTGAAGAAAGCAGTAAAAGTACCGAAAGGCCGGAAATTCATGAGAGTGGGGAAAGCCGTGAAGATGAGGTAGCAGATGTTCGGTATTTATCTGACATGTTCCGTGATGACGAAGAGCATTTTTCCAGGATGCGGGTATGCATTGTTCAGGAAAAGGATACATTGGAAACAATTGCCGACCGGTACAAAATTACAACATTGCAATTAATAAAACAAAACCGGCTGCAGGATGAAACGCTATCAGAAGGGCAGGTATTATATATTCCAGTTAAGAAAAAGTAATGCGTGACATACCCCTTGCATATGGTGCCAAGGGGTCTAATTTTTTAATAGTGGAGCTGTTTTCAATGGATAGAGTTAAGAAGGTATTGGCGTCTTATCGAATTCATCCGGTTACGGTTGAACAAAAAACAGAAAATCTTTACCGGATATGGGATGGAAAACATTATTTTGCCCTTAAGGAAAGCAGGATGACAGACGAAACGATATCCGGCTGGGAAAATGTTTACCACCAGGCGTACAGACAAAATTTATCAGCGATTCTTCCGGTGTACGTAACCGAACAAGGAAGCCTATATAGTAAAGACGACCAATCGTTTTATTATATGACACCATGGCTTCCGATTAAAAATATAACGGAGCAGAAACAACAGATAGAGCGATTGTATCAAACTTCAGGAACCATTCATGCTATAACAAAACAGTCATTACCCATGGAGCAGGAGAAGGTCATGAACAACTTTAAGCGATACAGGACAAACCTTGCAAAAAACAGATCCGAATTATTGTCAACTGTGGAGAGGTTTGAAAAAAACCGTTATATGTCGCCTGTTGAATTGCTGGTTTGTACCCAATTCCGTGATCTTGATTTCGTGTTGCGGGTATTACAAGATCAGGTTGATCGATTTATCGATGACATAAAGCAAGAGTCCGATTGGCAATACAGTTTATGTCATGGCCAGCTTGACTTTTCCCATGTTATTTTTGCTCATCAAACCTATTTGCTAAACTGGGAAAGGGCGCACCACGATAATGCAACAAGTGATTTGGCAAACTTGTTTACTAATGTGGTGACCGATTATGATGATCCGATGGATGATCTTATTGAATTGTTTCCTGTCTATCTCAAAGAAAATAAGCTGACGGAGACCGAATTATCTTTGCTTGCCATTTATTTATTAGACCCAACGGAGTACATAACACGATTAGGGCAATATCGCAAAAACCCATCGGAATATCCACAGGTTGATCAGGTAGTGCAATTACAGCGTTGTCACCGGAAATTATCATTTGCAGTAAAATGGACGGAAAATGTTGATATATGGCTGGAATCAGATGATGAGCAGGAAAGCTAAATCCATTCTAAATAAAATGCGATAAATAACCCCACAATAATACCCAGCAGGAAAACATCGAACGTTGTCGGGAAGAACAGTGTACGACATAATTGAAAAATCAGGATAGGCAAGGTACATTTTTCAATCACAAACAAACAGTTTCGTGCCCATGGTGGAAGTCTGTAACGATAATAGCGAGCCATAGCAATCACCTCTTTTGAACACTTTTTCGATAGATAAGAAAGTATAAAAATCAGCTCTATTCTGTTCATACCAGAGTAGGCCACGTCCGGCTCCAGCGCCCAGCGGCTAGTATGCAACACCCGCCTCCGTACGATAAGTCAACATCGGTTCGGGGAAGGAGGAAGGCCGACTAAGAACGGACTTTGCGTCCAACTCACGTCTACCCCTTTTTTAGGGGCATGTTTCCTTTATCTCCTACGGTTGTTTGTTCGGTTAAAACCGCTGCTTTGCGCAGCAACACCGAACCACCCTGCTTGGCAGGGCGCAGCATATACGCGGGCCTGCAGGATGCAGGTCATGCCGACGTTGGCACAGGACGTGCCGGTTTTAGTCGGCCTTCCCTAACCGGGCGCTTGCGCCTTTGTTCTCAACTTTAATATAATATATGTATAATCCAAGCTGTTTTGTGCAATAGGTATAATTAATATTGCTTTTTTCGCCTTTTACCAGTAAAATAATGAATAACAAAATGAAATGCGATGATAGGGAAGAGTACAGGATAATCGCCTAAAAAGAGAGGGAAATAGTTAGCTGAGAATTTCCCAGGAAAGATTACCTGGAAGGTCGCCCTTGATGCAGCTTTTTTGAATTTGGGAACAAACGTGCACTAGCTTGATGCTGGATATGCCTTATAATCCAGGTGCATATATTTGTTTATTCCCCAAAATTAGAGAAAGCCGGATCTTGTCCGTTATCAAGGCCGAGTGTACAAGAGTTTGCTTGTAAACAAAGGTGGTACCACGGAAATCTATCCTTTTCGTCCTTTACTGGATGAAAGGGATTTTTTGTTTTCTGAAAAGGTCAGTTCAAAAGGAGGAGTAATTTATGAGTAAAGATCAAGGGTCATCATTACCACCGAAGTATAACCCGCAGGAAATTGAGAAGGGGCGTTACCAATTTTGGATTGATGGCAAGTTTTTTGAAGCAACCGGAGATGAAACGAAAGAACCGTATACGATCGTCATTCCGCCGCCTAACGTAACAGGAAAATTGCATTTGGGGCATGCGTGGGATACAACCATGCAGGACACGGTTTCGCGGATGAAACGGATGCAAGGCTATGATGTGTTATGGTTACCTGGGATGGACCATGCAGGAATTGCTACGCAGGCTAAGGTAGAGGCAAAGCTTAAGGAACAAGGGAAAAGCCGTTATGATTGTGGCCGTGAGAAATTCATCGAGACGGTATGGGAATGGAAGGAAGAATATGCTGATTTCATCCGAAAACAATGGGAAAAGCTTGGCCTTGGCCTTGATTATTCAAGGGAACGGTTCACAATGGATGATGGGTTATCAGATGCGGTTCGCGAAGTTTTCGTTACCCTTTATGAAAAAGGATTGATTTACCGGGGAGAATATATTATTAACTGGGACCCGCAAACGAAAACAGCACTTTCCGATATCGAGGTTATTTATCAGGAATTACAGGGACATTTTTATCATTTTCGTTACCCGTTGAAGGATAGCGACGAATCTATTGAGATTGCCACGACACGTCCGGAAACCATGCTTGGGGATACGGCTATTGCTGTTCATCCAGATGATGAACGTTATCAGCATTTGATCGGTCGGAAAGTAATTTTGCCTATTGTCGGTCGAGAAATCGAGATTGTAGCGGATGATTATGTAGATATGGAATTTGGTTCGGGAGCGGTAAAAATTACCCCGGCACATGACCCAAATGACTTTGAAGTAGGAAATCGCCATAACCTGGAACGCATTCTCGTGATGAACGAAGACGGAACAATGAATGAAAATGCAGGTAAATATGAAGGAATGGACCGTTTTGCATGCCGGAAGCAAATTGTAAAAGATCTGCAGGATTCTGGCGTTTTATTTAAGATTGAAGATCATACCCACCAGGTTGGCCATTCTGAGCGAAGTGGTGCTGTGGTTGAACCGTATTTGTCAACGCAATGGTTTGTCGATATGCAGCCACTAGCTGATGCAGCAGTTGCATTACAAAACAGTGAAGAAAAGGTCAATTTTGTACCAGAACGTTTTGAACGAACTTATTTGCATTGGATGGACAATATTCGTGATTGGTGTATCTCTCGTCAGCTATGGTGGGGCCACCGTATTCCAGCATGGTATCATAAAGAGACAGGGGAAGTATATGTTGGAAGAGAGGCACCTGAAGATGTAGAAAACTGGGATCAGGATGAGGATGTTCTAGATACTTGGTTTTCATCCGGGCTCTGGCCATTTTCAACCATGGGCTGGCCAGATACAGATTCGGAGGATTTTAAGCGTTATTTTCCTACCGATGTACTTGTAACTGGTTATGATATTATTTTCTTCTGGGTTGCACGCATGATTTTCCAATCAAAGGAGTTTACCGGGCATCGCCCATTTAAAGATGTGCTGATTCATGGCTTGATTCGTGATGCAGAAGGACGCAAGATGAGTAAATCGCTTGGTAATGGTGTCGATCCAATGGATGTTATCGACAAATACGGTGCCGACTCATTACGCTACTTTTTACTAACAGGCTCATCCCCAGGGCAGGATTTACGTTTTTATTGGGATAAAGTAGAGGCAACGTGGAACTTTGCCAATAAGGTATGGAATGCATCCCGTTTTTCGTTGATGAACATGGCGGACTTTTCGTATGAGGATATTGATTTAACTGGTGAATTGTCACTGGCTGATAAATGGATTCTAACCAGGCTGAATGAAACAATTGAACAGGTTACGAAAAACACCAACAAATATGAATTTGGTGAAGCCGGCCGTCATTTGTATAATTTTATATGGGATGAATTATGTGACTGGTATATTGAAATGGCAAAGATTCCACTATATGGTGATGATGAAGCGAAAAAGCAAACAACGAGATCGGTTCTTGCCTACGTTCTCGATAATACGATGCGGATGCTGCACCCGTATATGCCGTTTATAACAGAGGAAATCTGGCAGGCTCTGCCACATCAGGGTCCATCGATTACCGTAGCGAAATGGCCAGAATTCCGGGGTGATTTTCATGATGAAAAAGCATCGCAAGAGATGAAGCGGCTCGTATCGATTATTAAAGCAGTGCGAAATATTAGGGCAGAGGTGAATACACCGATGTCCAAACCAATCAGCTTGTACATTCAAACGGAGGATGAAGCTGTGTTAAAGGAATTGGAAAATGAACGTGAATACTTGCAGCGTTTCTGTAATCCAAGTGAACTTCTGATCGCTGGCAAAATAGATGTTCCGGAAAAAGCCATGTCGGCCGTTGTTACTGGTGCTGAACTGTTTTTGCCATTAGAAGGGTTAATCGACTTCGATAAGGAAATCAAGCGGCTGGAAAGTGAGTTGGACAAATGGAACAAAGAAGTGGAACGTGTCCAGAAAAAACTGGCTAACGAAGGTTTTGTAAAAAAAGCACCACAAATAGTTGTAGATGAAGAGAAGCAAAAAGAGCAGGATTATCTGGAAAAGCAGGCTAAGGTAAAAGCACGATTAAGTGAATTAAAAGGATAACGAAAAAGCGGAATTCCATCATAAAATGGAGTTCCGCTTATATTTGTTTCGTGCTAATCTGTTGTTTTATATGTTCCGTGTATTTTTCTAATATATTTATATCACTGACAGCACTTAGTGTACGTGAGCCGACGACATCCTCGATTTCATTAAAAAGCAGTTTTCCATTCTTATCTAGTAAAAAGTCAATCCCAACCATATCAAATTCAAAATGTTGCACGATCTTATTGATTATTGCTGTTTCCTCAGGCTTTAAGGAATACCATTTCGCTGAGCCACCAAGTTTATAGTTCGCCCGAAAATCGGTATTGCTTTCTCTAATTACGGCGCCAACAATTTCTTTGCCGACCACGAATACCCGAACATCTTTTCCGAGTGAAACATTACAGGCCTGAATAACGATGTCGGTTGCCGCAATGGCTGATTTTCGCTTGCCCCACTCCGCTTGATTACGAATGAGATAAACCTGCTTACCTCCTCTGCCAAGAGCCTCCTTTACCACAAGGGGATAGGTAATTGGCGGCTGTGATGGCAGATTATCGGTTTTTAGAAAAAAGGTATCTACCATCGGAATTCCAAGGGAATTGATATGATGATGGGTTAATGCTTTATTATTGCATATCACCGCAATCCTGGATGAATTAAACACGGGTACGCCGAGTGCTTCCAGATGCAGACTTAATAATGGCTCTATTGTCCGAATAACAGCGAAGTCCGGCAATTTTACTTGTTTCTTGTTGTACAGGACAGTTCGCTGATTGCTGGCAATACCGATTGTCAGATCTTCCCGGAAAATAAGCCTGAGTGACATATCTTTTTGCCCAGCTTCTTCGATAAACCACTGAATATATGCTTCATTCTGGACAGCATCTTTTTTACTGTATAGCAGCCAACCGCTATATTTCATCACGATCGCCCCTCATTCGTCAACGTTTCGCTAATATAGCGGATGATAAAATCGGCAGCATTAATGTGCGTACAGTCGTACATATTGCGGATATGAGCGTTCGAGTTAATTTCACAGATGATTGGTGTATGGTCCGGTCCGAATAATAGATCCACCCCGGCAAAATCGGCACCAATCGCTTTCGTTGCTGCTACGGCGATTTTCCGTTCGATCGCTGATGGCTGGTATGCCTCCATCGTACCGCCAGCTGTTACATTCGCCCGGAAATCATTCGAGGCATACCGGGTCATTGCTGCAACGACGTGATCACCAACAACTTGCAGCCGCATGTCTTTTCCTGAACTTGCTGCAATAAATTCCTGAAATACAAATGGTCGCTCCTGAATTTCCTTTACCTTATCCATCATCTCCTTTTCGGTATGAACCAAATAGACTTGTTCACCAAAAGATCCAAAGGCTTCCTTTATTATCATGGGAAATCCTAATTGATCAATGATAGAGCGAATATTTTCCAATTCAACGGTCGCTGATCCTGGGAAAATCTTGGGAGCAGCTATGGTCTTCGGGATTGGCAGATGATGCTGGGCTAAAACCTGATAAGTGGCAATTTTATCATCACTAATGGCAATCGCGTTTGCCGGATTAAATACACGAATCCCCAGCAATTCCAATTGTCTTGCCAAATAAATATCCTTGTCGGTAAAAATGACGAAATCGGGTAAACTATTTCCGCCTATTAGTGAAAGCCGCCGATCGTCAAGATATGTAAGTAAATCATTATTTTTGTACAAATTCGTTTCGATTCCTTGTTTTTGCGCAGCCTCATGGAACCATTCCGCAAAATCAAGGAACTTATTTCCAGATAAATGGCCATTATAAATAATCCATCCGTTTACGTTCACAAGTATGTTCCTTTCTATGTACCAGTTTAGTATTTTTCGGTCAATATTCCTGCTATAATAAGGGTATATTTTTTGCACTTTAAGAACTATAGATTTTTTAGGGTTATAGTATCAGAAAAACTTCAGCATCCGCTATTATGGACGAGGCGAATGCCAAGTTTTTTCAAGAAAAGCGGTGTACATATGTTTGACAATTTTCAGCAAGCGACAGTATTTTTTGCAAACAGGAAAATGTTCGGGATCAAACCGGGACTTGATCGAATGCACCGATTGTTGCAGTTGCTTGATTGCCCGCAACATAAGTTAAAAGCAGTCCATGTTGCCGGTACAAACGGAAAAGGATCAACTATTCATTATTTAAAAGCTGCATTACAAGCAAATGGCAATCGCGTTGGTGTCTTTACCTCTCCAAGCCCTATTGGGTTAACCGGTCATATATTATTCGATGACCAGCCGATCTCTGAGACAGCCTTTGTACATTTATTAAATGAGATGTATCCTGTCATCCAAAAACTCGATAGCATGAATAATCATCCTACTGAATTTGAAATTATTACAGCAATGGCCTTTGTTTATTTTGCTGATCAGGTCGATATAGCACTAATTGAAACGGGAATGGGTGGCAGGGAAGATACGACAAATTGCTTTACCCCCATTATCTCTATTATAACAAATGTAACACGGGATCATATGGCTTTTTTAGGAAATACCGTAAAAGAAATCGCCTTTCATAAAGCGGGAATTATTAAACAAGACAGACCTGTTGTCATTGGTGATATGAACCCGGAAGCATTTGCAGTTATCGAACAAGAGGCATATAGAAATAACGCCCGTATTTATCAATTCGCGCAAGATTTTACAACTACGAGTATGGGACAGGTAGAAAACAACCAACATTTTATGTGGTCCTGTGGCGGTAAAAAAATGACCGTTTCTTTAAAAATGAGGGGGAAACATCAGGAAATCAATGCATCGGTTGCAATAATGGCGTTATCGTTACTTAAGATGCATGGTTACCCCGTTTCCTGGGACAAAGCAATAGCCGCGATTGGCAGGTCACAGCTGGCAGGGCGGTTCGAGCTCATTTCTGACAATCCGTCCGTTATTATTGATGGAGCACATAATGTAGCTGGTATTCAGTCGTTCATTCGAACAGTTTTGCGTCATTATCCAGATCGGGAAAGACATCTGATTTTTGCGGGCTTTAAAGATAAAGAATTAACAATGATGCTGAATCTGTTATGTGACCACTTTGCATCGATCACAATTACAACATTCGATCATCCGAGAGCAATAAATGCGGAATCGTTATACCGGGCAGTCTCATGCAGGAATAAATTGCTAGAACCAGACTGGCATCATGCGGTTAAGCAAATTTGCAACGAAACGGCTCGGCGGGATAAAGTTTTTTTTATTACAGGGTCGTTGCATTTTATTCTGCAAGTCAGGAAATATTTTAGGGGAAAATAGGTATTATGGTCAGAGAGGAAATAAAGTCGCTGTTCATGAGGATTTACACACTATAACAATAGAAGATGGGTCCTTATTCTTTTTTCCATGTTATAGTACTTGTTCAAACTCTCGCCGCTTATCATTTGGTGACTTTTTGAACATCCTTGTACAGCCTTCACTTTTGACATTTCTTGAAAAATTATGTTGAACGTTTTTTTTACAAGAGTGACAAAACTCGTCTTACTTTGCAGTTTAGCTGTGCTAGAGTTAAAAAAAGAAGCAGCAAAGTGAGGGGAGAACGTGAGCAAAAAGAAACCAATAGTCATATGGATGAACGGAAAAAAAACAAAGATTGGACAAGATATGACCAATGAAAAAAGACCATTTCATGATGAACAGGCTTCAGCATTGGAGGATTCAGAAAAAAATGAACAGGTTCCAACTTTTGATCGTTATCACTCCCTGGATGACAAGTATGATCACTACGGAAAGGCTAAAAAAAGAACCGGAAACTATAAAACAATTATTATTTCTGCAGTATCGGCTGTACTGATCGGTATATGTCTAGGTATTATTATGTTGCATATGTTTGATGGAGTTGGTCACGAAGCAAACAGCGGAATGGATAACAGCGGACTGGCCGATACAAGCTCCGTGAGTAATAATACGGACGACAAGTCTGATCAGAATGGTTCCAGTTATTCGGTGGAACAATTAAACGCCTTTGTGTTGCAGGCTGGTATTTTTTCATCTAAGGAAAATGCCGCAGAATGGTCCGGGAAATTTAAAAATGCCGGGTTTCCAACGGTAATTTGGAAACGGGACGGTCAGTTTTTTCTTCTGGCAGGTATTGCCGATACAAAAGAACAAGCAGATCTGTTTTCTGCTGAATTCACCGATTTCGAAATTTACGCAAAGGAATGGAATACCAAAAAAACGGAAATAAAGGTAACTGCCAAAGAACATGAATGGCTCCAGTCCTTTACTGACCTGTGGCGTGATTCTGTTAAAAAAGTTGGTGCAGGTGAGGCGTTATCGGCCGACGCATGGCAAAAATTAGTCAATGGTTTTCCAAAAAAGGGAGAAGGCATAGCACCATTTCATAAGCAGTTAACGAAGTCGCTTCAGCAGATGGAAGAAGGAAATGCTGTGAGCGGTCAAGTATTCCTTTTGGAGCAATGGTCGCAATATGAAGAACTGATCCTGAGTAAATAAATACGGACGGTAGACGATAGCGTCAATAAGCCGTTTTGCTGCTATTATCGTAGATCAGAAAACAGGTATTTTGCAAATACCTGTTTTTACATTTTAACGATTAAATGAGGCCGCAAAATCCATTTTTCCTCTAAGAGAAAATTGGATTTTAGTAGAGAAAAAGCAGCTGAAAATACTATTTTACCAGTTTGTCGAAAAAGGCCATAACCGCTACTATGGAAATTACGAAAACAAGGAGGGGAAAATAATGGCAACATCATCCATCATGATTAAGGACGTGCCGAAAGCAGATCGGCCGCGCGAACGCTTATTAACGTTTGGAGCGGGCCATTTATCAAATCAAGAGCTGTTTGCAATTTTACTTGGAAGCGGCACGAAAGAGGAATCGGTTATGGCATTGTCACAACGTTTATTAACACATTTTGAAGGATTGAAGTTATTGAAGGATGCTACAATAGAGGAGCTTACAGCGATCAAGGGAATTGGCACCGCAAAGGGAGTTTTACTGCTATCGGCAATTGAACTGGGAAAGCGGATGAATCAGTATAAGCCGGACGATCGTTACATTATCCGTTCACCAGAAGATGGAGCGGATTACATTATGGAAGAGATGCGAGGGCTTAGCCAGGAGCACTTCGTTGTATTATTCCTCAACACCAAAAATCAGATTGTTCATCGGCAAACGATTTTTGTTGGCAGTTTGAATGCTTCCATTGTCCACCCTCGTGAAATCTACCGGGAAGCAGTAAAACGGTCAGCTGCATCAATCATCTGTGCCCATAATCATCCTTCAGGCGATCCTTCCCCATCACAGGAAGATATTCATGTAACAAGACGGTTAGTCGAGTCCGGGAAAATGATTGGCATTGAACTGTTGGATCATCTCGTTATCGGCGATCGTAAATTTGTATCACTGAAAGAAAAAGGTTATTTATAAGTGAAATCTCATTATAACACTATCTATTTTTTTATTTTTTTCGTATAATATGATAGACAACCGACAAATTGGCGCCATTTTTCAATCTGATTATTGAAATTGGCGCTTATTATAATTTGTAATAAGAAAAGCGCAAGCGCCCGTTTAGCAACGTACAAACTGGAGCGCTCCGCAATGAGATAAAGGAAACATGCCCCTGCAAAAGGGGTAGACGTGAGTTGGGCGCAAAGCCCGTTCTTAGTCGGCCTTCCTTCCTACCCGAACCGATGTTGACTTATCGTAGTGAAGGAGTGTGAAGTTTGCTAGTTGCTGGGCGCTGGAGCTGGACGTGGCCCCTTTCGACTATCCAGTTATCCACGGCGTATAAATTTTATAGTTTCCTAGTAGACAATAAAAAAAGCTACTTATGAAGGATAATAAATGTTAAAATATAAGGGTTGGATTACATTGCAATATGTAGAATAAATCGATATAGTTAAGCTACATACAACTTACGAGTGGTTATTTTGGAAAGGAAGATTTTTTTGGGAAGATTTAGCTTGTCACAAGATTTGGGAATAGACTTAGGCACTGCGAACACACTTGTTTTTGTTAAAGGTAAAGGCGTTGTTCTAAGGGAACCATCGGTCGTTGCGAAAAATGTTATTACCGGGGATGTTGAGGCGGTTGGGAGTTCAGCTCGAAATATGATTGGCAGAACGCCGGGGAATATTTCAGTTATTCGGCCAATGAAAGATGGCGTCATTGCTGATTATGATACGACGGCTGTAATGATGAAATATTATATCAAAAAGGCAATGCGTAAACGATCTGCATTTGCCAAGAAACCAAATGTGATGATCTGCGTTCCATCAGGGATTACAATGGTTGAGGAGCGGGCAGTGATCGATGCTACAAAGCAAGCGGGTGCAAAGGATGCATTTCCGATTGCAGAACCATTTGCAGCTGCAATCGGCTCAGGGCTGCCTGTTTGGGAACCGACGGGAAGCATGATTGTTGATATTGGCGGTGGTACCACAGAAGTAGCAGTCATTTCGTTAGGAGGCATCGTTACCAGCCAGTCTATTCGGATTGCTGGTGATAATATGGATGAGTCTATTACACAATATGTCCGAAAAACATATAATTTGATGATCGGTGAGCGATCAGCTGAATCGATTAAGTTGGATATTGGAACAGCTGGTGAGGTTGCAGAAAATGAAGAACTGGATATTCGTGGACGGGATATGCTGACAGGACTGCCCAAGACCATCACGATAACAGCGCAGGAGATTGCCGAATCACTGGCTGACACGGTGGAAGAAATAATCAATGCCGTGAAATACACGCTGGAAAAAACACCTCCAGAACTTGCAGCGGATATTATGGATCGTGGCATCGTCCTTACAGGTGGCGGTTCCCTTTTACGGAATATAGATCAAGTGATAAGTGATGAGACGAAGATGCCTGTATTTGTAGCTGAAGATGCGTTGGACAGTGTCGCAATCGGAACAGGTAAATCATTAGAATACATTCAGCATTTCCGCAACCATCCGAATGTATCGACTCGTCCTACTGTAGAATAAGGTTGTGTTTTTATGCAGTTTCGAAAAAAAAGGTTATTTATTATTCTAATTGGGTTTATCATCCTTGTTGCCTTGATTGGCTATTCACTCAGGGATAGGGAAAATTTATCTACCCCTGAACAATTTATTAAGGACTCTGTTGGATGGGTGCAGAGTGTGATACATGCCCCGGTTAAATTTATGACTGATATATTTACAAACATTGATGATTTAAAAAATACGTACGAGGAAAATCAACTGTTAAAAGAAAAGTTATCGGAATATAAAGGCTTGATTTATGAGGTTCAGGAAATTAAAGAAGAAAATGAGGAGCTTCGAAAAACATTAAAAAAGACAGAATCATTGCGGGATTTTAATCCTATACAAGCAACGGTTATGTCGCGTACACCGGAACGCTGGGTTGACCAGGTAACGATTAATAAAGGAATGCAAGCCGGTGTTAAACAAAATATGGCTGTAATAACCGGTGATGGAATGATTGGGAAAGTACAGTCTGTATCCCAGTTTTCATCAACCGTTCAACTGCTTACCGGGTTTGATCAGTTCAATCGTATTTCAGCAACCATTTCACGCAAGGACGGGAAAGATATTTTTGGATTAATTGAAGAATTTGATGAAGAAAGCAATTCACTATTGTTTAAAATTATCGAGGAATCGGATAAAGACCTAAAAAAAGGAGAATTGGTTGTTTCATCCGGGATGGGCGGCGTCTTTCCTGAAGGTCTGCCAATTGGAACGGTTAAGGAAGTAGTTCCGGATCAGTATGGGCTAACCCGTACAGCACTAATTAAACCGGCAGCCAATATGTATGAAATAAATCATGTAATAGTGGTGGATCGTGATCTTACTGACAGTGATGAAGCCAAAAGTGATCTGGAGGGTAAAGAATAATGAAGCGATTATTTTTGCCTCTGATTCTTTTTCTGATTGTGATTCTGGAAGGTGTATCACTGGAATTATTGCCGACCCGCCTAGTAACCGGAGAATTACTAATTATTCCGCACTGGCCCCTTGTCTTTTTAGTGTGTATCTCGATTTTTTATGATAAAGAGAATACATATACATCTGTCTTCTATGCGATTATATTTGGAATGCTGATTGACGTTGTGTATACAGGAATTCTCGGCGTCTACATGTTCACATATGCATTGGTTATTTACATTGTACGCGGATTGAAAAAACTATTGCATGCCAATTTTTATGTAACACTTTTATTGGGATTTCTTGGAATTGCGATGGCAGACTTTATCATTTATATCATTTTTTCAGTAATTGACCTGGCGGATATGACACTTGTTCATTACTTGGTTTACCGGTTACTACCAAGCATTTTGGCAAATCTGCTATTTTTACTGGTGTTGTATCCATTGGTAAGAAAACCACTTATAAAATGGGGCGATGAGCAATTGCACAGCTGATCAAATTGTCTTGTAAATGGGATTAATGAGGTGAACATATCGTGCGTGAGAATAAGCAATTGATAACGATTAAAGGGACAAGGGACGGTCTTACACTGTTTATCGACGACTCGTGCTCATTTGAAGATGCGTTCATCGAGTTAAACGAAAAACTTATTGAGCATCATGCAAGTAGGGAGGAGCCAAGGGTACCTGTGACGATAAAACTCGGCAACCGCTATTTGGATTTGGAACAGACAACACGCTTACAGGAATTAATTGAGCGAGATAGTCATTTTTATGCTCAGGAATTTGAATCAAATGTCATACAAAAGCAAGAAGCTCTTTTGTGGAAAGAAGAAAGTGAAGTAAAGGCTTTAACTAGAATAATAAGATCTGGACAAGTCCTGGAAGTAAAAGGTGATCTGCTTTTGGTTGGTGATGTAAACCCGGGAGGCAAGGTTGTCTCAACAGGCAATATTTACATTATGGGCAATCTGCGAGGTATTGCCCATGCCGGGTCAGATGGTGATCGAAATGCTATTATTGCGGCATCCTACATGAAGCCCAGCCAACTCCGAATAGCAGATTATATCAGCCGTGCCCCAGACTATGAATCTGATGGTGTGTACATGGAATGTGGTCTCATTGATGAAGAGAAGGATAAAATTGTTATTGATCGACTACAAGTTCTTTCACATAGACGAAAAGATTTAAGCGGGTTTGAAAGGAGAATGCTAAATGGGTGAGGCAATCGTCATTACTTCCGGTAAAGGCGGGGTTGGAAAAACGACTTCGACCGCCAATATTGGTACAGCCCTGGCTTTAATGGAGAAGAAGGTTTGTTTGATTGATACAGACATAGGCTTACGTAACCTTGACGTTGTGATGGGACTGGAAAATCGGATTATCTATGACATTGTCGATGTTATCGAAGGACGCTGTAAGTTAAAGCAGGCACTGATAAAGGATAAACGCTTTGATTGCTTAGCCTTGCTGCCAGCGTCACAGACAAGCGATAAGTCTGTAGGTACGACGGAACATATGAAAAAAATTATCACGGAATTAAAACAAGAATATGATTACATCATTATTGATTGTCCTGCAGGTATTGAACAAGGGTTTCAAAATGCTGTGGCAGGAGCTGATAAAGCAATCGTTATTACCACACCAGAAAAATCAAGTGTAAGAGATGCTGACCGGATTATCGGACTGCTGGAAAACAAAGAAATAGAAGATCCGAAATTAGTAATTAACCGCATTCGCAACCATATGATGAAAAGTGGTGACATGTATGACGTTGATGAAATTCTGCAAATTTTATCAATTGATTTAATCGGAATTGTGATTGACGATGATGAGGTAATTAAAGCTTCGCATAAAGGTGAACCTGTAGCATTTCATCCAAATTCAAAAGCCTCCATCAGCTACCGCAATATTGCTAGAAGAATTTTGGGTGAAACCGTTCCTTTACAATCGTTAGAGAATGAAAAAGGAGTGTTTCAAAAAGTTAAGAAATTCTTTGGCATCCGATCATAAACATCTGAAAAAATGCAATGGGATGATTATCTCCCGTTGCATTTTTAACATAACTTGTCCTTCCTTCACATACAATTGTAAAAAAAGTCTGATGAAGGAATGAGGATCATGGATAAAGGTGTTAAACAAGTTCGGAAATCGATCGCACAACGTAAAAATCAGCGTTTCCTGAACACCAAAGAGCTCCCCCGACAAAATCTGCACCCCAACTTACCACAAGAAGAGGAAAAGCACGGGTACTTCCCGGCCTTTCCAGATGATACCGGACAGAGTAATGATCCGAATCGGGGCAGGTTAATTTCCGGAATGATGTTGAAGGGTGTATTATCGGTCATATTATTTTTTGGTGCAGCATTTTTATTCCAGACTAATGCGGAAATTTTCCGTAAACCAGCAGAACTGGCAACCACTGCTTTAACCAAGGAGTTTCCCTTTGCGCGGGTTAACCAATGGTATCAGGAAACATTTGGATCTCCTTTGGCATTTGCACCAAAAGATAAGCAGAAAACAAGACATGATCAAGCATTGGCGCTTCCGGTTAACGGAAAACTTGCTGAGTCCTTTCAGGCGAATGGCTCAGGAATCATGATTGCACCACAGGACACGGCTGATGTATTTGTATTACGTGACGGGGTGGTTATTTTTGCCGGTAATGACCGGGAAACAGATAAAACAGTTGTGGTACAGCATGCTGACGGCAGCACATCAACATACGGCTACTTGGACTCCATTAATGTTCATTTATACCAATATGTTGAAGGCAATCAGCGACTTGGAGAATTTGTTCCGGATGAAGCTAATAAAACGGTATTTTTTGCTATTGAAAAGGATAACAAATACGTTGATCCCGTACAGGTAATTAAAGTCGATGACGGTCCATAAGTATTTGCCAGCCGTTCATATTCACCCAATTCTCCTGGTATTTATCGCAATTTCCTTCTTTACAGGTACATTTGTGGAATTATTTGTTATTTTATCGATTGTGTTATTACATGAGTTTGGCCATTATACGATGGCGCTGCTCTATAAATGGCGGATTAGAAGCATTATGTTATGGATATTTGGTGGCGTGATGGATACGGACGAGCATGGTAACAGGCCGTTACGGGAGGAAATGCTCGTTACAATTGCCGGGCCGTTTCAGAATATCATCCTCTATGGGATCATATTTGTCGTTTCTGCGGGTGAGGTACTCCCCCCGTCCATCATAACCATGCTATTACATTATAATACTTTGATTTTACTTTTTAATTTGTTGCCAATATGGCCGCTTGATGGCGGGAAATTTTTATTTCTATTGCTCTCATCCTTATTGCCATATCAGAAAGCATATCATTCCGTAATTATCGTATCCTTGCTTGCGTGTACAAGCCTTTTGCTGTTGCAGCTGTTCGTGTTTCCTTTTACCTTAAGTTCCTTCTTGCTCATTCTCTTTTTGCTAAAAGAAAATAGAATGGATTGGAAGCAGCGGTATTATGTGTTTATGCGTTTTTTATTAAATCGATATCAGGGGAGCGCGCCAGTAAAGGGGATACGTTCCATCGTTGTACCGTATGACTGTACATTAATGGATGTGTTTGCACATTTCCATCGGGAAAAGAGGCATTCCATCTATATTCAATTTCCGGAAAATCAACGAAAACTAATCGAAGAAAACGATTGTTTGCAGCGTTTTTTTTACGATAAGCAATATAATAAACCTATCGGTGAAATTGCCCGTTATAGTTGAAATACTTGATTTGGACACTTGACAACTAATAGGTAAACATGCTAACATCAATACGTTATTCATCGTAGCACCATTTGCTACAACCGCACAGAACAGGTTTTAAACTCATATTATAATTGCCCGTATCCTTCTTAACGATTGGTAGTTGGACGTGGCTTAAAAGAGTACCTGAATGGCGAGTCTGAGTCTATTAAGGAGGTGCAGGAAATGTACGCAATTATTGAAACAGGTGGTAAACAAATCAAGGTTACGGAAGGTCAGGAAATTTACGTAGAGAAAATAGCTGCAGAAGCAAATGATTCGGTGACATTTGATAAAGTACTTTTCGTTGGTGGCGACGATGTGAAAGTTGGCGCACCATATGTTGATGGTGCTAGTGTAACTGCAAAAGTTGAAAAACAAGGCCGTCAAAAGAAAATAACTGTTATTAAATTTAAGCCTAAGAAAAACTACCATCGTAAACAAGGTCATCGTCAACCGTATACGAAACTTGTAGTTGAGAAAATTAATGCATAAGGGTATATGCTATGATTGATGTAACGATATTCAGGTTAGGTGAGCAAATTGCGGCATTTGAAATTTCCGGACATGCTGGCAGTGGTCCATATGGATTTGATCTGGTATGTGCAGGTGTTTCAGCTGTATCCTTTGGTGCAGTTAATGCGGTACTTGAATTATGCCAAATTAACCTCGAAATTGAACAGGGGAATGAAGGTGGTTACCTTCATGTTGCACTTCCTGCCGATCTGGATGACAGATTAACGGCAAAAGTACAGCTCTTGTTTGCGGGCATGATCGTTTCATTAAAAACGATTGCAAGTGAATATAGTCAGTTTATTACAATAGTAAATAAGGAGGTGTAGTGACATGCTACGTCTGGATTTACAGTTTTTCTCACAGAAAAAAGGTGTTGGTAGTACCAAGAACGGTCGTGATTCTGAAGCAAAACGTCTTGGTGCAAAACGTGCAGACGGCCAGTTTGTGACAGGTGGATCAATTCTTTTCCGTCAACGCGGAACAAAAATTTATCCAGGTGAAAATGTCGGCCGCGGCGGAGACGACACACTTTTTGCCAAGACGGATGGTGTTGTGAAATTTGAACGCTACGGCCGTGATCGCAAAAAGGTAAGTGTTTACCCGGTGGCTCAAGAAGCGTAACACAAATTTCGGATGCAATAGAAGCAGGATTGAATTAACGGGAAATTTGATTTGTGCTTCAGCTTTTCATCTGGTTCAAAACCCTAGCCTGATTTATCGGCTGGGGTTTTTTATTTAGAATGAAATGAAGTTTTTCCTTATTTCTGCTATAATCTTGTTAATAATAGGGGGGCTTAAAGTTGGGCGAGAAAGAAATGGTGGATTTGCTTAGGCTATATCGGCATGACCTGATGAATGACTTGCAGATAGTCCAGGGATACGCATCTATGGGGAAATTGGATAAAGTCAAAACAAAAATTGCGGAATGTATGGATCGGTTTTATGAAGAAAGAAAACTAATGAGTCTTGGTGCTCCAAAATTTGCTCTCTGGCTGATTCAAGTTAATTCCATACATGCGAACATTAGATTGACATATTATATAAATATGGAAAATATTCATCTGCAGGCGATTGATGATACATTGGTAAAATATTGTCAATCGGCTATTGATCTGCTGGGGGAGCTGCTTGACAATATGGAATTATATAATGGGGAGCTTCACTTGGAAGCTACGCCATCAACTATCGATGCCCGCTTTTTGTTAGCTGGAAATTTTCCGAAAGAGCCAGTTTCCAAACTAAACAAAAAACATCCTAATAAAATGAGTTGCAGCAAAACGGATAACGGTGTAAGTTGTATCGTATCTATTCCGTTTTCCAGAATGAGGTGAGCAAGTAATGTTTGTAGATCAGGTTCGTGTATACATAAAAGCCGGTGACGGGGGTAATGGGCTTGTTGCCTACCGGCGCGAAAAGTATGTACCAAAAGGAGGTCCCGCCGGCGGAGATGGTGGAGATGGTGGAGATGTCGTTTTTGAAGTGGATGAAGGACTGAATACATTAATGGATTTTCGCTACAATCGCCATTTTAAAGCAAAACGCGGAGAAAACGGCATGAGTAAAAATCAGCATGGTAAAAATGCTGCACCGCTGATTGTGCCGGTTCCACCTGGGACAACTGTGATGGATGAGGATACGCAGGAAATAATCGCTGATTTAACATACCACGAACAGCGCGCAATCATCGCACACGGTGGGCGGGGCGGCCGTGGTAATTCCCGTTTTGCCACACCTCGCAATCCTGCACCAGAGTTTGCTGAAAATGGTGAACCAGGTCAGGAACGTAATGTAAAGGTGGAATTAAAACTGATTGCGGATGTCGGTCTTGTTGGTTTTCCAAGTGTAGGTAAATCTACATTTATTTCCGTAGTAAGTGCAGCAAAGCCAAAGATTGCTGATTATCATTTCACCACATTATCACCAAACCTGGGTGTAGTCGACACAAGTGATCATCGCAGCTTTGTTATGGCTGATTTACCTGGTTTAATTGAGGGTGCCCATTCAGGTGTCGGATTGGGGCATCAGTTTTTGCGGCATGTGGAGCGAACGAGAGTAATTGTCCATGTCATTGATATGGCGGGGACAGAGGGACGCGATCCATACGACGATTATGTAAAAATCAATCAAGAATTAAAAGAGTATGACCAAAAGCTTATGGACCGCCCGCAAATCATTGCGGCCAATAAAATGGACATGCCTGGTGCAGAGGAAAATTTACGATTGTTTAAGGGGAAACTGGAAGATGATTTCCCGGTTTTCCCAATTTCCACGTTGACAAAAGAAGGACTTCGCGATATTTTATTCGCAATTGCTGATGCATTGGATAGCATACCAAAGGCTGCGCCGAAAATGGAAGAAACGGAAGAAGCGGTTGTTTATCGTTATCAACGGCCACAAGCATCCTTTGCGATTTCCCGCGATGATGACGGTGCATTTGTGCTGTCAGGTGTTAAAATTGAAAAATTGTTTAAAATGACCGATTTTAATCGCGATGAGGCGGTACAACGGTTTGCCCGCCAGCTAAGAGGAATGGGTGTTGATGAGGCATTGCGCAAGCGTGGCGCCAAAGATGGCGATACGATAAGATTACTGGATTATGAGTTTGAATTTATTGAGTAATGATGCAAAGTTAAATTGATAAGGGAGTAGGTTTGATTGACGGTAAAGATAGGTTACTTGGGGCCAAAAGGAACATTTACCAAATTGGCCGTTGATGCTGCATTTAATGGGGAAGATAAACAAGCTTTTGACACGATACCAGCATGTATTGATGCCATTGATGGGGATGAAATTGATATTGGTGTTGTACCGCTGGAAAATTCTATTGAAGGGACCGTACATTTGACTGTCGATTATCTTGTCCATCAGGTGCGGCTGCCGATTGTTGCTGAAATCGTTGTGCCGATTCAGCAGCATCTGCTAGTTCGACCAGATTTTTCTGGTGATTTAGAAGAAATTAAGGAGATTCATTCACATAGACAAGCTATTGCACAGTGCCATCAATATATTCATGAATACATGCCAAAAGCATCGATTCACTATACTTCGTCTACAGGTAAGGCTGCCGAAATTGTCAGCACCCGTAATACAAGCATAGCAGCCATTGGTAATAAACTGGCAGCAGCAGAATTTGGTCTTTCGATCTATAGAGACAATATCCATGATTACCCGAATAACCATACACGGTTTGCAGTGTTAACGAAGGATAAACATAACATCCATATTCATCATGAGGTGAATGCAGAGAAAACAAGTCTTTTAATCACATTGCCGAGTGATTATGCTGGTGCCCTTCATCAGGTACTTTCAGCGTTTGCCTGGAGAAAAATGAATTTATCAAAAATTGAATCCAGACCAATGAAAACAGGACTTGGGAATTACTTCTTTATTGTGGACGTCAACCAGCCCTATGATGATGTACTATTCCCAAGTGTAAAGGCTGAATTAGAAGCATTGGGATGTAGTGTAACAATTTTAGGTACATATCCGGTCTACCAGTTGAATATATAAGAAAAATGGCGTTAGGAAATGGAGTGATGATTTTATTACGCATTAAACGTGTAATATGAAGTTTCACTATTTTACTATTGGTTTGCCATCAAACCGTCTATTATGATAGGCGGTTTTTAATTTAGTTTTCAACTTTTCCAAACTTCGTGCATATGTTGTAAATGAGTGATTAGCCCAATTGTAACTTTAAATGAAGGGAGTTTGGTTAAACTTGAAAATTCACGTTGTGCAAAAGGGTGATACATTGTGGGAATTAGCCAAAAAATATGGCGCTGATTTTGAAGAGTTAAAACAGCTTAATCCACAATTATCAAGCCCTGATATGATTATGCCGGGTATGAAAATAAAAATACCTGGTTCAACGAAGGCTGTACAAAAAGAAAGCATGAAACCGAAAGAGACACAAAAACCACTGGTCAATCAGCCATATAAAGAAATGTCACCAAAGCCAATGCCGGTTATTAAGGAAGATGTAAAGGAGAAACAGAAACCGATGCAGCCACAAATGCCGATGCAACCGCATATGCCAATGCAGCCGGAAGCATCCGTAAATCAAATACAACCGATCATCCAAATGCCAATTATGGAACAGGAAATGCAGAATTACACATCGATTAATTTTCCGGAAATGCCACATTATCCGGAGCCAAAGGAAAAGCCGGTAAAACATGAAAAGCCAATGCCACAGCCGCAACCAATGCCGCAGCCAGTAGCAATGGTGCCAATGTGCTGTCACGTTGTTCATCCGTGCCATCCGCCAATGCCGCATGATTATTTTCCAGTCATGGGAACTTTTGCTGGGGGACATATGCCATATCACCAGCCAATGAATTATGATCCAGCGGCGTATCCATCCTATCATCATCACGATCATCATGATCATGGCCATATGATGGAGTCACCAAGTATGGAGATGCCAGTTAAACCAGTTCAGACAAAAGGGGAAAAAGATTGTGGCTGCAAGGATAAAAAACCATTTCCGAAGCATTATCCAGGATATCAGATGAATCAGCCACCTGCATATGGCGGGTACCCAAACGATTTTCAGCCGTATCACGGATTTAACCCTAACCCACAACAAGCTTATGGAGAAAATCCAGCTTACGGGCAAATGTATCCACCACATATGACTCCAACCAATCAACCATTTCCTGCACCACCAGGGTACCCCGATTTTTCCGAATTTGATTACCGGTCCGACGAGGATGAATCTTCAGGTGAATAAGCTTAACCAAGGAGACGAGATGCGAATTGATCGCTTCTCTTCTTTTTTATATCAAAAGGGCAGGTTGGATTGTACGGAGATGAAGCCGGTCAAATCACATGTTTTCCGGATAAAAACCCCTAAAGAAGAGGAATATATTTTAAAAAAGCATGCTAAGCCAAAGATCCTGGAACAGCAATGGGATTTTTTTGAGCAATTGCCTGCGTCAGTCGTTGTTCCTTTCGTACGTTTTCCAAACGGCAGAAAGTATATAAAACATAACCAGTACTTCTGGACGCTTGCTCCATTTATTGATGGTGATAAGCTGAATTATGCGACAGCAGACGATCGCCAGGCAGCTTTGGTTACATTGCGCCAGTTTCATCAGGATGCGAAATCAATTACGGTGCAAAATCCGATTAAGCAGCAGCTTTTTTATATTCGCTGGTCCCGCAGGCTTTCAACATTTAAAAAAACGGAACATCATTTTCTGAAATATGGTTTTGAAACATTATTTCGCGATATTGTCCGAACAACAAAGCTGCATTTAGAACTCGTTAGTCAGTTGCCCTGGAGAGAAATAGAACAAAGGGCAGAAGAAAAAATGGAATGGGTACATGGTGATGTTGCCAGTCATAATTTTATTCGTAATTCAAGTGTCTATATGATCGATTTCGATTTGCTTTCACGCTCGCCTGTGCTTTATGATTATATTCAATTAGGTCAACGCTTTTTACCTTATTTGAATTGGGATTTTGACAAATTGCTGGCATATCAGATGGTGAGTGAGCGGCAATTGAAATTATGGATCAACGCTATCCTTGTTCCAACTGATGTATTGCGGGAATGGCTCCATTTTCTAAAACGGGGATCTGCTAATTCCGTTTATCATTACCTGTCCAGGATGGAAAGAGAATGGCTTATGCGGCATAGCTTTTTTAAAAAAGCGAAATTAATGCTAAAATCAATTTAGAAATGAATGCATATTAAATGGAGGAGCGATCATGATGCAGGAAACAGTAGACAAAATTGTACAGTGGTTACAACAACAGGTGAAAGAAACAGGTGTAAACGGGCTGCTGGTTGGAGTAAGCGGGGGAGTTGATTCAGCGGTTGTTGCCCATTTAATAAAGCGGGCCGTTCCACATCAATCGTTGGGAGTAATCATGCCTTGTAAAAGCAGTTCTGCTGATATAGAGCATGCCAAAGATGTAATTGAGAGCTGTGGTATTAATGCCCTGACGGTTGATCTGACGGAAACACACAATGTACTTTTTCAAACCATTCAACAACAAGTAACACATAAAAAAGAATGGCAGGAAAAAAATCATTCAATGGCGGATGCGAATTTGCGGGCCAGGTTACGGATGAGCACATTATATACCTTGGCGACGAATTATAACTATTTGGTTGTTGGGACAGATAACGCTGCCGAGTGGTATACAGGTTATTTTACAAAATATGGAGATGGTGGAGTGGACATCCTGCCAATAGTTGAATTTACGAAGCAGGAGGTCAGGGAAATGGCACGTTTTCTTGGTGTACCTGAACAAGTTGTTAATAAGAAGCCAAGTGCGGGCTTGTGGGAAGGGCAAACCGATGAAGCGGAAATGGGTATAAGCTATGCGGTCATCGATGCTTATTTGAGAGGTCAGGAAATCCCGGAGAAAGATAAGGAAACGATTGAAAGGCTTCATAAACGGACAGAACATAAACGGATCGGTGCAGAGCATTTCCAGGTTGATAAAGAAAGTATCTAATTGGAAATGGCCGTGCTACAGGCTTAAGAGAATGCATGCTTTTCCTGCTAAGGGATAATTTAACTGATTAAAAACACCTCTTTCATCCAAGCTAATTGGTAAGGAGGTGTTCTTTTATGAAACTTCGTGCAATCAGTAGTGCAGGTATTGGCTTCATGATGTTAGTTGGATGTTCGAATGTAAATACAAATAATGATGAAAACGCGCAAAATAATGCACCAAACCCCCAATCAATCCACTATGAGACCGACAATGAACATGCTGATCGATTAGGTGAGCGGGATAAATCGATTGGCGAACGTGGCGGTTATCCTCAAAGTGATCAAAGTGGTACGAATGCTTCAAATGGTCAGCAAGGTAATTTTACCGACAATTTTGTAAATGAAGAATCGGATAAGATCTACCAGCAGCTGATTAATTATCGGGAAATTAAACAGGCGCAAATCGCCATCACGGATGATAAAGTTATTGTAGCTTTAATGCTAAACGATTACCATGACCAAAATGTTCGTGATCTGGTTGTTAAGGAAGTTAAAAAAGTTGAACCGAATAAAGAAATTGTCATTTATACCGATGATATTCATTGGAATCGTGTAAAAAATATGAACTCGCGAGGATCAACCAATGGACATGCAAACCAACCGGGGGGAGAAAATGATTAACCTTTGCTTTACAGGCAGAGGTTTTTTTGATCACTTTGCGTATATTAACTTCTAGTAAACATCCACCAGCTAAAGCCAGCTATTACAATACTAACCATCAGTGGAAGCCCGCCACTGAATGAAGTTTTACTTTATATATAAGGAATTTTTTGTTATAGTAAGGAAGGAAATTTCTAGAGAGGAGAATGTCCTATGGCTGGTCATTCTAAGTGGAAAAATATACAACGCAGAAAAAATGCACAGGATGCAAAAAAAGGAAAAATTTTCATGCGCCATGCAAAGGATATTTATATGGCTGCTAAAGCAGGTGGTGGGGATCCGTCGACAAATGCAACACTCCGCTTGACTATAGATAAAGCAAAAGCTGACAATATGCCGAATGATAATATCGATCGTGCGATTAAAAAGGCAACAGGTTCACTTGATGGAGCGAACTATGAAGAATTCACATATGAAGGTTACGGCCCTGGGGGTGTAGCTGTTATCGTAAATATTTTAACAGACAACAAAAACCGTACTGCTGCTGAAGTCCGCCACGCTTTTAAAAAGAATGGCGGCAATTTAGGTGAAAATGGCAGTGTCTCGTTCATGTTTGATCGTAAGGGTTATATTGTTATTGAAAATGAAGATGGTTCTATTAGCGAAGATGAAATCACTTTGGAAGCGATAGAAGCAGGGGCAGATGATATCGTAGTTGAAGAAGGTGCCTATGAAATATATACTTCACCTGAAAACTTTACTGCCGTTTGTGAGCATTTGCGTAAAAATGATTACGAATTAGCGGACGCTGAAATCACCTTGATTCCCCAAACATACAGCAAGTTAGCTGCTGATGACGAACAGAAAATGCTGAATTTGATAGATGTGCTGGAGGATAATGAGGACGTTCAGGACATCTACCATAATTTAGAGGAATCAGAGTAATGTTTACTGATTCCAAGTAAAAACACCAATTGGGAACTCCCCTCTGTTGGTGTTTTTTTGTTTACGGGTATGAATGTGGTAAAATAGTGTCAGGACTTGCAGGAGGGGAAGATTCGAATGATCGCATACATAAAGGGGATTGTTGCATCTATTCATGAAGATTCTGTTATAATGGATGTTCAGGGGGTTGGGTACGAAATAATCTGTGCCAATCCTTTTGTGTTTCAGACATTGCTAAACAAGGAAGCATTTGTTTATACATATCATTATGTTCGGGAGGATACACAAGTATTGTATGGGTTTAAAAATCAGGACGAAAAATCGCTTTTTCAAAAGCTGCTTCAAGTGTCAGGTATCGGGCCTAAAGGGGCGCTTGCCATATTAAGTTCGGTAAATGTTGGGGACTTTGTCGCAGCAGTTGAGCGTGAAGATGATAAATTTTTAACAAGTTTTCCGGGAATAGGTAAAAAAACCGCAAGACAGGTTATATTAGATTTAAAAGGAAAATTGACAACGATGCTTTCATTGGAAGTACAACCAACCACGTTGGAAGTTATAGAAGCAACGGGAAAGGGATTAACGGATGCACAGGAAGCATTGAAAGCACTTGGCTATTCCGATCGGGAAATTAGAGCAATCATGCCAAAACTGCGAAATGAAGAAACAGAAAATACAGATGAACTCATTCGTAAAGCATTAGGATTATTAGTGAAAAGTTAAGGGGGGCTAAAGAATGGATGAGCGAATGGTAACAGGTGAGTTACAAGCGGAGGATTCGACTGTTGAGCTTAGTCTTCGCCCCACAACATTAAATCAATATATTGGTCAGCAGAAGGTAAAAGAAAATTTGCGTATTTTTATTCAGGCAGCAAAAATGCGTGAAGAACCACTTGATCATGTACTGCTGTATGGACCACCTGGTTTAGGAAAAACAACCCTCGCGGCAATTATTGCCAATGAAATGGGAGTACAATTTCGCTCAACATCAGGACCGGCAATTGAACGGGCGGGTGACCTTGCTGCTATTCTTTCGTCACTTGAACCTGGGGATGTGCTGTTTATTGATGAGGTTCATCGTTTGCCACGTTCGGTTGAGGAAGTATTGTACCCGGCAATGGAGGACTTTTTCCTTGATATCGTGATTGGTTCAGGACCAAGTGCAAGATCCGTTCGCATTGATTTGCCGCCCTTTACGTTGGTTGGGGCTACAACCCGTTCTGGCCTCCTGTCAGCACCGTTGCGTGACCGGTTTGGGGTACTCAGCAGATTGGAATACTATGAAACCAAGGATTTATGTGCGATTGTCGAACGGACGGCTGATATTTTTGAAACAATGATTACCAAAGATGCAGCTAATGAGGTGGCAAGAAGATCGCGGGGGACACCACGTATTGCCAACAGGCTGCTAAAACGAATTCGCGATATTTCCCAGGTAAAAGGGGAAGAAGCAATTCGTTTAGAAACAACGGATCTCGCTTTACAGATGCTGCAAGTTGATGATGTTGGGCTCGATCATATCGACCATAAACTGTTAAAAGGCATTATTGATGGCTTCCAGGGTGGTCCGGTCGGGCTGGATACGATTGCTGCAACAATCGGCGAAGAGGCACAAACAATTGAAGATGTCTATGAACCGTATTTATTACAAATTGGTTTTATTCAGCGTACACCAAGAGGAAGAGTAGTAACCCCGAAGGCCTACCAGCATTTCGGATTAAAAGGAAACGATAGCGAATGAATATGGGAAAACTATTTATTATTTTAGGGATTGCGTTTATTCTAATTGGTATTATTTGGACATTTATTGGAAAACTTCCCGGTGACATTAGTTTTAAAAGGGGAAATTTCTCCTTCCATTTCCCAATCATGACATCGATTGTCGTTAGTATTATTTTGTCGCTTATTTTTTATCTGTTGGGCAAATTTCGTTAAGAGAACAAAGGCGTAAGCGCCCGGTTAGCGGCGTATATGCTGGACTGAGCCGTAGGAGATAAAGGAAACACGACGACCGGAGGAAGTCGATGTTGACTTATCGTACGGAGGTGAAGGAAGTATACTAGCCGCTGGGTGCTGGAGCCGGACGTGGCCTACTCTGGTATGAGCAGAATAGAGCCTGGATTTATATACTTTCTTATCTATCAAGTAAGGAGCTTCATACACCATGAACATTGAAGATTTTGATTTTGATTTACCAGAAGAACTAATCGCGCAAACACCGTTGAAAGATCGGGCGGCTTCAAGGATGCTGGTGTTAAATCGTGACGCTAAAACTATTGAACACAAGCATTTTACCGATATTAAAGACTACCTGAGAAAAGGCGACTGTCTCGTTTTAAATGATACACGTGTCCTGCCTGCCAGATTGTATGGCATTAAAGAAGATACCGGGGCTAAAATTGAAATCCTGCTTTTGCACCAACAGGAGGGGGACAGCTGGGAAGTGCTCGCTAAACCAGCTAAAAAGGTAAAAGCAGGAACAAAGCTCATTTTCGGTGATGGAAAACTAACGGCGACGTGTTTGGATACGTTAGAGCATGGCGGCCGGATTTTACAATTTGCATACGATGGAATCTTTTATGAAGTTTTGGATGAACTTGGTGAAATGCCACTGCCACCCTATATAAAAGAACAATTGCCGGAAAAGGAACGGTATCAAACGGTATATGCAAAAGAGGAAGGTTCCGCGGCGGCACCGACGGCAGGTCTGCATTTTACCAATGAGCTTTTGGACGAGATCAGGGAAATGGGTGTTACTATTGCCTTTATTACATTACATGTTGGATTAGGTACATTTCGGCCCGTGAGTGTTGAAAAAATCGATGAGCATAAAATGCATTCCGAGTTTTATCACATGACAAAAGAAACAGCTGCAACATTGACAAACGTAAAAGAAAATAATGGCCGGATTATCTCGGTTGGTACCACATCAACGAGAACACTGGAAACGATTGTCCGTGACCACGGTAAATTCCAGGAGGCGAGCGGCTGGACCGATATTTTTATTTATCCACCATATCAGTTTCGGGCAATTGATGGACTCATTACCAACTTTCATTTGCCAAAGTCGACGCTAATTATGATGGTAAGTGCTTTAGCAGATCGGGTAACAATTATGCAGGCGTATCATGAGGCTGTAAAGGAACGATATCGTTTTTTTAGTTTTGGCGATGCGATGTTAATTATTTAGGAGGATGTTCAAAAAGTCACCAAAAGCGAACTCGGGCGCTTACTTGTTTCCCATTTGGCAACTTTTTGAACATAAACTATTTGTGAAGGACGAATATAATGACAGCAATAACATATGAATTAATAAAAACATGTAAACAGACCGGTGCTAGGCTTGGTAAGGTGCATACCCCGCACGGTTCATTTGATACACCAATGTTTATGCCGGTTGGGACACTGGCGACGGTAAAAACCATGAGCCCCGAAGAATTAACGGAAATGAATGCGAAAATTATTCTTTCCAATACGTATCATTTGTGGCTAAGACCAGGTGAGGATATTATTCGGGACGCTGGCGGGCTTCATGCGTTTATGAACTGGGATAAGGCCATTCTTACTGATTCAGGCGGGTTCCAGGTTTTCAGTTTAAGTGACATGCGTGAGATAAAGGAAGAGGGTGTTCATTTCCGCAACCATTTAAATGGCGAAAAGCTATTTCTTTCTCCGGAAAAATCAATGCAGATTCAAAACGCGCTTGGTTCCGATATTATGATGGCTTTTGATGAGTGCCCGCCATATCCGGCAACACATGACTACATGAAGGCATCTGTCGAGCGGACATCACGCTGGGCTGAACGCTGCTTGGAAGCACATAACCGAAAAAATGATCAAGGGCTATTTGGCATCATTCAAGGCGGTGAGTTTGAAGATTTACGTAAACAAAGTGCTGAGGATTTGGCGTCATTGGATTTTCCAGGATATGCGATCGGCGGTCTTTCGGTTGGTGAACCGAAAGAAGTGATGAATCGGATGCTTGAATATACAACACCGCTCATGCCGAGTACGAAGCCAAGGTACTTAATGGGAGTAGGGTCACCAGATTCATTAATCGATGGTGCAATACGTGGGATTGATATGTTTGATTGTGTATTGCCAACAAGAATTGCCCGGAATGGGACATGCATGACATCAGCCGGCAGACTTGTCGTTCGAAATGCTGCATATGCCCGTGATTTTGGGCCGATTGATGACCAGTGCGACTGTTATGTGTGTCAAAATTACACACGAAGCTATATCCGTCACTTAATAAAATGCAATGAAACATTTGGATTTAGACTTACTACTTACCATAATTTATATTTTCTGTTAGAATTAATGGAGAAAGTACGAAAAGCGATACGTGAAGATCGACTTGGCGACTTTAAGGAAGCATTCTTTGATCAATATGGTTTTAATCAACCGAATGCAAAAAACTTTTAAGGAAGGGAGGAATCCATAAATGGACATGCTTATACAATTGTCACCAATTATTTTAATGTTTGTTATCTTCTATTTCTTGCTTATCCGTCCACAGCAAAAGCGGCAAAAACAAGTAAGACAAATGCAGTCTGATTTGAAAAAGGGAGATAGTATTGTAACAATTGGCGGTTTCCATGGTTCGATTCACCAGATTGATGAAAACATCGTTGTGATTGAAGCGGGTGATGGTACAAAACTGTCATTTGACCGTTCAGCAATTCGTGAAGTTAAAAGTTAGACATTTTTTCAGTTGGATGAGCAATGGACTATTGTTGAATAGGTATATCTGCCGAGTCTATTGCTTAGGCCACCAATCTTTATACATAGCAGTATAAAAGAGGAAAAGCGCTGCGAAATCCGTCAGCGCTTTTTGCTTTTTGCCAGAAATTAGTAAACTATTTAATGATTGCAGAATCGCATCCGCACCAAACATAAATGGGAGCATTCGCCTATTTTTCATCTGCAACAACCATGTTCACCCCGATTACCCCACCAAAAAGGGCTGCTGCAATAAATCCTAAATGGTGAAGTGACTGCTCTAGCGAAAAAGTTTGTTCGTACCCCAAATATTGAACCAGAAACGTGAAAAGTGTAAAACCGAGTCCGGTCACAGAGCCGATTACCCAGCCTTTTTGTTTTCCCTTTGCCCCGGCAACAATTCCACCAGTAAATAATGCTAGTAAACCGACTACTAATGTTACCCAGGATAATGTGTTTTCATTCATACCGGTAAATCTTAGCAGTAGTCCCAAAATAAAACTTGTGACCAGAATAAGTCCGAGTATTACAATCCAGCCATACAGTAAAGCAATAAATTGTTGTTTTTTCACGACGTTTACCCCCTTGTCCAGTTACTGTCATTCTATTCATGGAATAAAAAAATAGACTGAAAATATTTTTCTTTTCTCTGGCATATATTTTTAGGAGAAATGAATCGTGTATGGGGGAAGTGTCAAATGAATGTCATACTCGCATCACTTATTTTTATTGTCAGTTATATTTTAATAATGACGGAGAAATTGAATCGTGCTATCGTTGCCTTATTTGGCGGTGTCTTATTATTGTTATCGGGTATTTATACAGCGGACGATGTTTTTATGAATTATATCGATTGGAATACGATTGCACTGTTGTTTTCGATGATGGTGCTGATCTCGATAACGGAGAAGACTGGACTATTTTCCTTTATTGCGATTCGTTTCGCCCAGCGGGTAAAAGGTGCACCGATTCCATTACTGATTGGGGCAAGTGTGTTAACCGCTGTCGGATCTGCGCTATTGGACAATGTTACGACTGTCCTAATTTTTGTACCGATTATCTTAAAGATAACCAGGTTGTTAAACCTCCCTTCGTTTCCATATCTACTGGCAATCATTTTTAGTTCCAATATAGGTGGTACAGCTACTATGATCGGTGACCCTCCTAATATAATGATCGGACAGGCAGTAGATCATTTGACATTTTTATCGTTTTTACAGCATTTGGCACCGGTAGCTTTGATTGTTTTTTTAGTCATGTTACTCGCCATTGTGCTTCTCTTCCGCCGCACATTACAACATGACAAAGCAAATGAAAAAAAACTAATGGAAATTGATGCTGCGGAACAATTGATCAAAACACCAATGCTGTATAAATCGATTGTTGTATTAGGTCTAACCATTACAGGTTTTTTGTTTCAGTCTCTTTTGCATATTGAGTTAACAGCGGTTGCTTTATCTGGTGCCATTTTATTGCTGCTGTTAACCGAAAACGAAATTTCTGCCGAACAAGTTTTCAAAAAAGTGGAATGGGTAACATTGCTTTTTTTTATTGGCCTGTTTACACTTGTTGGCGGATTGCAGGAGGTTGGAATTATTGACGAGCTAGCTAAAGCGATCATCGTGACGACGGAGGGGGACTTTTCCAAAACGGCACTTTTAATATTGTGGGTTTCCGGCCTGTTCTCTGGTATTGTGGATAATATTCCGTTTGTTGCCGCAATGATTCCGGTTATACGTGAGTTTGAGAGTTATGGGTTGGTGTATCTTGACCCGATTTGGTGGTCACTGGCTTTAGGAGCCTGCTTAGGGGGGAATGCCACACTTGTTGGTGCTTCTGCTAATGTGGTCGTAGCGGGACTCGCGGAGGGGGCAAAGGAAAAAATTCCATTTATCCGCTTTCTGCTTTACGGAATCCCGTTCGTATTATTCTCGTTGGTTATTTCATCTATCTACATTTATATCCGTTATTTAATTCCATATATGGGACAAGCATTTTAAGAAACCGGCTATTTCAGATGTCAGAGGTCAGAAGTCAGAAATCAAATCTGATCCCAGACCTCTGACTTTTGACCCTCTGAAGTGGCAGGTTTTTTATTATCTCTTCACCGGAACACTGAGGGGTGATTTAAACCCATTTCTGAAGGAACGGAATCTGTTTCAGTTCCTCCTTGGTAATAAACCTTAAAACAAATAACAGGACAATATAGATACATGTTAAGATAATGAAGATAGAAAGCAAACCAAAAATATTTGACTCCATTAAACCATATATGTTCTTAAAAAAGTCACCAATAACCCATGTGATGACAAGCAATAAGATCATTTTAACAAGGTCTTTCAGTGGGATTGTAAAACGTATTGCCTTTCTTAGTGAGGCTAAGTGCAGCAGTGTAACTAAAACTACACTGACAACCATTGCCAAGGCAACACCCATGATTCCAAAGTTTGGATTTGATGCCAATAAAATGAGTACAGTAAATTTGCAGATGGCGCCAATTAAACTGTTCCACATTGCAGGTCTCGCTAAATCCAATGCTTGTAATGCCGCCTGAAGCGGGGCTTGAATGTAAAGCAATAAGTAAAATGGCGCCATGAGTACTAAAAATTTACTTGCATTCCCTGTCCCATACATATATGTTAAAATCGGTACGGAAAAAAGGGTCAGGACAATTGTTGCAAGGGCTCCGGAGGCAAATGATATGCGAATGGATTGATGAATCCGATAATGAATTAACCGGTTATGTTTATTCGCTTCTGCCTCTGATATTGACGGGACCAAGGCGATAGATAAGGAATTTGTAATAAATGTTGGCAAAAATAATAATGGAAGGGCAAAGCCGGTCAGTTCTCCATATTGTTTTGTTGCCAAATTGCTTGAAATTCCGGCAATCGCCAAGCTTTGCGCAACCAAAATTGGTTCTAAAAAATTGGAAAATGAACCAATTAAACGACTGCCTGTACTAGGCAAGGCAATTGAAAACAATTCTTTAAGTGTATCTTTGCTTGCTTTTAAATACTTGAAAAACCGATAGCGAATTTTCACCGTTTTTTTTCGCTTGAAAATTTGAATTAACACGAGTAACGAGATAAATTCACCAAGAATAACACTGAACATTGCACCAGCTGCGGCATATTCGATACCATAAGGGAGAAGCAATTTGACAAAGAAGGCAACACTTGTGATCCGTACAACTTGTTCGATTACCAGTGTAAAGCTTTGCGGTTTCATGTTTTGTTTTCCTTGAAAATATCCTTTGAGCACTGCTGAAATTGCCGTAATCGGGATAATCGGACTGATTGCCAATAAAGGATAAAGTGTCCGTTTATCCGTTAATGATGAAATAAAGGGAGCGGAAATAATCATAGCAGTTGTAAAGATAACGCTTGATATCGCGGTAACAATTAACGATACAGTGAGAATTTTTTTGACTTTAACCCGATCATTTCGCGCTTCCGCTTCCGCAACACGTTTTGATATAGCGACTGGCAAACCTAATTGTGTCAATGTCATAACCAGAAAAAGTGTCGGCAATGCCATCATATACAGACCAACACCTTCTTCGCCCATGAATCGTGCGAGCACCATGCGATTTATAAAGCCGAGAAAACGGGTTATCATGCCGGCGATAATCAATATTAATGTCCCTTGCAGAAATGATTGTTTGGTCATTTCGTACGACCTGCCTTCTCAAAAAATAAAATTTCGTATACAATGATATATATGCTATCGAGTTGGCCAAGCATGACAAGAAAGCGAATTTAACATTTTACGAGGAAACCAGGGAGATGGGGAGTCATACATAGTGTTTGATACGGTAATGGTGTAGAATAATAATAAATCCTGAAGGGTAAACAGGAGGTTGGGGCTTGGAAACTTTACGAAATGTTGAAGAATGGAAGCCTATGATGAAACCGGCTTTGGACAGTAAAACAAGTGAATTTAAGCTGTTGGGGTATGCACAGGCGACAAACGATGATATTTGGAATTGCTTAGTCCAGAAAGTCTGGAAAGGGAATCCCTCAAAACGATTATACGAGGTAGCACAGGATATTTTTCATCTTGCAGCAAATATGTATATGAGTTATTTAACGCTTCACGCTTATCAGGATGATGATTTGATGGCATCAATTGCCGCGTTAACCGGAGGCAGTGAAGCGGAAAGAACGGATCAATAACAAGGTTTGAAAGAACGTTTTACCGCTATAAAAGGGAGGCAATTTGGTAGATGAAAAGTAGAGGCAGGATCGTTGCCTTTTTTCTAATCGTATTACTATTCGCAGGATTGATTGGGACAACGATTACCGGAATCACAAAAAATATTAATTTAGGCCTGGATCTGCAAGGCGGTTTCGAAGTTTTATATGACGTTAAACCGGTGGATAAGAGCCAGAAGATTGACCGGGATGCACTGGAAGCAACGGTACGTACATTAACTGAACGTGTTGACCGGCTAGGTATTAGTGAAGCGAACATTGATATTGAAGAGCCGAATCGCATCAGAGTTCAGCTTGCAGGTGTACAAAATCAGACAGAAGCGAGAGAAATGCTGTCTACATCCGCACGTCTATCATTTCGTGATGTTAACGATAATGAATTGTTAAACGGGGCAGATGTAAAGGAAGGAAGTGCCAAACAAGACTTCCATCCGGATACGAAACAGCCAATTGTAACGTTATCTTTGAAGGATGCGTCCAAATTCGGCAAAGTAACAAGTGAAATTAAACAAATGAATGACCCGGATACACCATATGATGATAATTTGCTTGTTATTTGGATGGACTATCAGGAAGGGGATTCATTTGCCGAGGAGACAAAAAAGGATGAGCCAAAATATATCTCCGCACCACAGGTATCAGAAACACTTAATACATCCAATGTAATGATCACAGGCAACTTTACAGCTGAATCAGCGCAGCGGTTAGCGGATATTATTAATTCCGGGTCACTCCCCGTTAATTTAACGGAAAAATACTCAACGTCTGTAGGCGCTCAATTCGGGGAACAAGCGCTGAATAAAACTATTCTTGCCGGCATCATCGGTATTGGCATTATCTTTTTGTTTATGATCGTTGTCTATCGTTTTCCAGGCTTAATTGCAGCGATCAATTTAAGTATTTACATTTACCTGATTTTATTATGCTTTGAACTGATGCATGGTGTTCTGACATTACCGGGTATTGCCGCATTAATCCTTGGTGTCGGGATGGCGGTCGATGCGAACGTCATTACATTTGAACGATTCAAGGAAGAGCTGCGTGAGGGCAAGTCGCTTCAAGCGGCATTTAAGGCAGGGACAAGTAATTCCTTACGGGCGATTATCGATGCCAATATAACAACGATATTAGCGGCTGCTGTTTTATTCGTATTTGGTACAAGTTCGATTAAAGGTTTTGCGACGATGCTGATTCTAAGTATCGTAATCAGCTTCCTTACGGCTGTTTACGGTTCGAGACTGTTATTACAATTATGGATCAAGGCGAAATTACTGAAAAACCGACCAGGCTGGTTTGGTGTGAAAAAGCAGGACATTCGCGATATCAGGGATAAAACAGAAGTGGAACCGACACTGTTTCATCATGAGGTCGACATTGTAAAACATCGGAAAAAGTTTTTTACTGCATCCATCATTATGGTCATTCTTGGTGCCATCTCACTTGCGATTTTTCAATTGAATCCGGGAATTGATTTCACCAGTGGATCAAGGATACAAATTATGGCCGACGATAGTTTGAATGCAGATGAAATCGTTCAGGATTTAGATGAATTAGGGATAAAGCCAAACGCTGAACCTGTTCTTTCAGGTGATAATAAAAATGTTGCGGTGATTCGCTATGATTCAGTAATAAATGAAGATAAAATCGCGGACCTGAAAGCATTCTTTAATGAGAAATATGGAGTTGAACCTAGTGTAAGTGTTGTGTCACCAATTGTTGGGCAGGAGCTTGTTAAAAATGCCTTGTACGCACTTGGAATTGCCTCTATTGGCATGATCATTTATGTCGCATTCCGGTTTGAGTTTTTCTTTGCGATCACAGCGATTATTGCGTTGATTCATGATGCGTTCTTTATATTGGCTGTCTTCAGTTTTACGAGGATTGAGTTTGATGTTACGATTGTTGCTGCTGTTCTGACCGTTATTGGGTATTCCATTAACGATACAATTGTAACGTTTGACCGGATCAGGGAGAACTTGCAGAGGAGAAGAAAACCAGTCAAATCAGTTAAGGAACTCGCTAAAATTGTCAATCGGAGTTTGGTGCAAACACTAACTCGCAGTATTAATACTTCCTTAACGACGATGATTGCCGTTCTGGCCTTCCTGTTTTTAGGTGCTGAATCGATAAGAGGATTTGCAATTGCTTTAGCGGTCGGTCTGACTATGGGAACCTATTCATCCATCTTCCTGGCGTCCCAGCTTTGGTTAGTCTGGCGCGGCAAAATGATCAAGAAAAAACCTGTAGTATTTGCGAAGAAGAAACGTACAGAAGGACCACAAGTTTAAGAAATGCCGTTTCAGGGAAGATTAGTGATAAAAAGACCCCCTTGTTACACAAACTGGTAACAAGGGGGTCTTTATGACAGGATTAGGGGAATGATATTGGAAGGAGGGGTTGTAATGCGTAGTCAAACGTATGTTATTTTTGCTATTATTTTTGTTATTATTGTTGCTGTATTTGCGGTAACAAATGTTGATGTGGTTGAAGTGAATTACTTGTTCTGGTCAGGTGAATCACCACTTATTTTAGTGATTTTGTTTTCTGTCCTGATGGGTGGAATCATCACCGCTGCTGCTGGAGTTGTCCGAATGTTTCGTTTGCAGCGGGAAATCCGTCTGCTAAAAACGGAAAACGAAGAAATGAGCAACTTACTAAAAAAACATGGGTTGGCAGATCAATTTCCTCTACATACGAATGGCAATGGTAAACGTAACGAAGCAGACGGAAAAAATCAATCGACAAAATAATTCTAATTGCGACCCCTGCCGCTATTTGTGTATAATAGGTGAGTCAGGGGTGAATTTATGTTACAAAGTAAGGCAAAATGGAAGTTTGCAACAAATAACGAATCTTTACAATGGATGGACGATACCATACAATTATCTCCTGTTACGAAAGAACTGCTATTACAACGAGGAATAACAACGGCAAATCAGGCAAGGGAATTTTTATCGCCCAGCCTGACAAATTTACATAGTCCGCATCACCTGGCATCAATTGAAAAGGCTTCTTTACGTGTACATAAGGCAATTGAACAAAATGAAAAGATTCTTATTTATGGGGATTATGATGCGGATGGCGTGAGCTCTACTACTGTTCTATTAATAGCATTACGGAAGCTTGGTGCTGCTTGTGATTATTATATTCCGAACCGGTTTACGGAAGGGTATGGACCGAATGAAGCTGCTTTCAGGAAAGCATATGAAGATGGATTCCGGTTGATCATTACCGTTGATAACGGAATAGCAGCTGTACATGAAGCGAACATAGCAAAAGAGCTTGGACTTGATTTGATTATCACTGATCACCATGAACCGCAGGAGCAATTACCGGATGCTTTTGCTATTATTCATCCAAAATGTTCACCTGATTATCTGTTCCAGGAGCTTGCAGGAGTTGGGGTCGCTTTTAAATTTGCTGAACAATTACTAGGTTATTTTCCCGAGCAGTTATTGGATTTGGTCGCGATTGGCACCATTGCCGATCTCGTACCGTTAGTTAACGAAAATCGTATCCTTGCCTATTATGGGCTTAGAAAACTCACGACAACAAATCGTCAAGGGCTAAAAGCATTGAAAAAATGGTGTAAAATAGAAGGAACCGTTACTGAAGAAGATATCGGGTTTCTGATTGGCCCTCGCTTAAACGCGGTTGGCCGGCTTCAGGATGCTGATTTAGCGGTCCAGCTTTTACTGACGGATGACCAGGAGGAAGCCGAAGAATTAGCCGAAATGGTAGAGCAGTTAAATCGGCAGCGCCAGCAAATTGTCGCCGATATTGTAAAAGAAGCAGAAGGCATGGTACAACCAGCAGATCAAAGTGGTGTGATTGTCGTTGCAAGGGAAGGTTGGAATGAAGGAGTCCTGGGGATTGTTGCATCAAGACTTGTACAAAAATATGACCGGCCTGCAATCGTGCTTGCTATTCATCCGGAGGAAGAAAGGATCAAAGGTTCCGCACGAAGTATTCCAGCTTTTGACCTGTTTAAAAATTGCATGCGGATCAGGGAACTATTTACGCATTTCGGTGGACATGCGCAAGCAGCGGGTATGACATTGCCACTGCACAATCTTCACGACCTTAAAAAGCATTTAAATGAATTAATCCACCAGCAGTTAACCGCTGAGGATTTTAAACAGGAAATTGTCATCAGCAAAACACTGAAAATATCGGAAGCGACCGAGTCCTTAGTGAATGAACTGGAGCAATTGGCGCCATTTGGCATGGCAAATCCAAAGCCAATTTTTCATATCAAACAAGTCCCTGCAGAAATACGCCAGCTTGGTAATAACAAGAAGCATTTAAAATTGCACTTTAGGGAGGACACGTGTCAGCTTGATGGCATTGGCTTTGGGTTAGGTGATTTGTATCCGAAGATTTCCCAGCAGGCAAATGTATCTCTTGTGGGGGAAATCGGAATTAATGAATGGAACGGGATGAGAAAACCGCAAATGGTTATCCGGGACTTAAGAATTGATGAATGGCAATTGTTTGATCATCGTGGGAAGAAGCAGCTGGATTTAACGCTATATGATTCAAATCCGGAAGTTGATTATGCAGTTTGCCGGCAGATTACCGAACGAATTCCAAAAGATCTCGGGATAGTTACGTATGACATGGATTTTGCAGCATTGGACAAAGTATCATCCTTGTTTATTTTTGATTTGCCACCCGATTTAGGAAAGCTGGAAGACCTGATCAAAAAAACAAAACCGGCAACAATACATGCATGTTTCAACGTAGAAAACAGCATGTATATGCAGGTGTTCCCCTCAAGGGACGATTTTAAATGGTTTTATGCACAAATTTTAAAACGGAAGACTATTGATTTGAACGGGGAACTGGAAATGCTTATGCGCGCAAGAGGGTGGACGAAAGATCGGATCGTTTTTATGTCAAAGGTGTTTTTTGAATTGGGATTTGTTAAAATAGATAATGGTGTTATCGATTATAATCCAACCCCAGTAAAAAGTGATTTACGGGATTCCAAGGTTTACCAGAAGCGATTAAGACAAGCTGATATTGAAAAGACATTATATTACTCCAATTATAAAGTGTTAAAAAAATGGTTTTCATTTTGTATGGCAGATGTGGAAGTACCCAAGGAGGAAGAAGTAACCCATGGAATATAAAAACTATATTAAAATAGTTGAGGACTGGCCAAAAGAGGGAGTACAATTTAAAGATATTACCCCACTGATGGATAATGGCAAAGCATTTAAATCTGCAGTTGACGAGATTGTTGATTACGCCAGAGCAAAGGATATCGATATTATTGTTGGGCCGGAAGCGCGGGGGTTCATCATTGGCTGTCCTGTTTCATATGCACTGGAAATCGGGTTTGCACCCGTACGTAAAGAAGGCAAACTTCCAAGGGAAGTGATCAAAGTTGATTACGGACTGGAATACGGCAAAAATGTTCTGACGATTCATAAGGATGCGATTAAACCTGGACAGCGTGTATTAATTACCGATGATTTACTTGCCACAGGTGGTACAATAGAGGCAACGATAAAATTGGTAGAAGAGCTTGGCGGAATTGTTGCCGGGTGTGCATTTTTAATCGAACTTTCTTATTTAAACGGCCGGGAAAAATTAAACGGTTATGATGTATTGACATTGATGCAATATTGATTGGCGAGTACTCAGGGAAAATATGATCAAGGGTCTGACGATGGAGGAAATGCTCGTCAGGCCTATTATTTATAATATAATTAGGAATTGGATAGCAGTCGAAATAAACTGGCGGTTTAGAGGTTTTTTCTTTACAATTGTACTAAAATTTTCGATACTAGTACAAAGGTAAAAGCGAACCGATTTGACTTATCCTACGGGCGGGCGTTGTCCACTGGTAACTTGGTGCTAGAGCTGGGCGCAGCCTGTTCTGGTATAGTGTTATACGATGTTTCAGTTTTATGTGTGTTTACTATAAAAAAGCTTATCTACTGAATTCTAAAGCAGCGAATAAAGGTGATTACATGGCAAAGGAAGCGATTATGACAGTTGAAGATGTGATAGACAAGGCAGAACAGTATCTGACTGAAGACGATACTGCGTTTATTCGCCGCGCATATGAATTTGCATATGAGGCACACCGTGATCAGTACCGGAAATCTGGTGAGCCTTATATTATTCATCCGGTTCAGGTTGCCGGGATATTGGTGGATCTTGAAATGGACCCGGAAACAATCGCCGGTGGATTTTTGCATGATGTCGTGGAGGATACAGATGTTACGCTAGAGCAAATCGAGGAACAATTTAATCATGAAGTAGCAATGCTCGTTGATGGTGTAACGAAGCTGGGTAAAATCAAATATAAGTCACAAGAGGCTATACAAGCAGAAAATCACCGTAAAATGTTCGTAGCGATGGCGAAGGATATACGTGTTATTTTAATAAAGCTTGCTGACCGTCTGCACAATATGCGGACATTAAAGCATTTAAGACCGGAAAAACAGCGGCGGATTTCAAATGAGACATTGGAGATTTTTGCGCCGCTCGCACACCGTTTAGGGATTTCAACCATTAAGTGGGAATTAGAGGATACAGCATTACGGTACTTAAATCCACAGCAGTATTACCGGATTGTTCAATTAATGAAGCAGAAAAGAGAACAGCGTGAAACCTATATTAAAGAGGTCATGGACGAGGTAAATGGACAGCTGGAGGAAGTAAACATCAAAGCAGACATCTCCGGAAGACCGAAGCATTTGTACAGTATTTACCGAAAAATGGTAAAGCAAAACAAACAATTTAATGAGATATACGATTTACTTGCTGTTCGGATTATTGTGCACAGCATTAAGGATTGCTATGCAGTACTCGGAATCATTCACACGTGCTGGAAGCCGATGCCGGGCAGGTTTAAAGACTATATCGCCATGCCCAAGCCAAACCTTTATCAATCCCTGCATACAACAGTAATTGGCCCAAAAGGTGATCCGCTTGAAGTGCAAATCCGGACAAAAGAGATGCATGACATTGCTGAATATGGAATCGCTGCCCATTGGGCTTATAAAGAAGGTAAGCAAGTAAATAAGGATAAGCGGTCGTTTGAGGAAAAATTGACATGGTTCAGGGAAATTCTGGAGTGGCAAAATGAAACGCATGACGCCGAAGAATTTATGGAATCCTTAAAGGTCGATTTGTTCTCCGATATGGTGTATGTTTTTACCCCGAAAGGTGATGTAATCGAATTGCCGTCCGGGTCTGTTCCACTTGATTTTGCGTATAAAATTCATACAGAAATCGGTAATCAGACGATTGGTGCAAAAATTAACGGAAAAATGGAACCACTTGATTATAAGCTCAAAAATGGTGACATTATTGAAATGATGACCTCGAAGCATTCGTATGGTCCATCACCAGATTGGCTGAACGTTACACAAACATCACAAGCAAAAAATAAAATTAAACAGTTTTTTAAAAAACAGCGTCGTGAAGAAAATATTGCCAAAGGGAAGGAATTGGTTGATAAAGAGATTAGGGCATTGTCGTTTGCACCTAAGGACGTGTTAACACAGGAAAATTTACAGCGTGTTTTCGAAAAATTTAATTTTACAAACGAAGATGATATGTACGCTGCAGTTGGTTATCAAGGGATAACAGCAGCCTTAATAGCAACACGTCTAACAGATAAAATCAGAAGAACGCAGCAAAAGGAACAGGAACTTGCGCAAACGCTTGAAGAAGTAAAGACGGAAGTGAATGAGAAAAAGTCACATAAGCGTGATTCCGGCGTAAAGGTAGAAGGGGTTGACAATCTGTTAGTTCGTTTATCCAAATGCTGCAACCCTGTTCCAGGTGATCGAATCGTTGGCTATATTACCAAGGGGCGTGGTGTCTCGGTTCATCGTGCTGACTGCCCAAATGTACAAACAGAAGAAGCGAAGCAGCGTTATTTAGAAGTGGAATGGGAAAATAACCAGACAGAAAGAAAACAATACCATGTTGATCTTGAAATATCCGGTTATGACAGAAGAGGACTATTAAATGAGGTATTACAGGCGGTAAATGAAACAAAGACGAATATTACCCAGGTGAACGGAAGATCGGATCGAAATAAAATGGCAATCATTAATATAACAATACTCATTCACAATACGAGTCATTTACGAAAAATCGTGGAACGAATTAAACAAATTAAAGATGTTTATACCGTAACGCGAACTTTGCAGTAAAGGGGTTTTATCATGAAAGCTGTTGTTCAGCGGGCACGTGATGCAAATGTAACTGTAAATGGAGAAATAATCGGTGAAATTGACCATGGTTTGGTTGTACTGCTTGGGGTCGCCCATGAGGATACAGAAGCTGATGCAGCATATTTGGTTAACAAAATTGTCAATTTGCGTATTTTTGAGGATAAAGATGAAAAAATGAATTTTTCATTGAAGGACGTTGGTGGCAGTTTGTTGTCCATATCGCAATTTACCTTGTATGGTGATACAAGAAAAGGAAGAAGGCCGAATTTTCTCCAGGCAGCAAAACCTGATGCAGCAGATAATTTATATCAATATTTTAATGAACTGGTAACACAGCAAGGCATTACAGTCGCTTCAGGAAAATTCGGTGCAATGATGGATATAACGTTAACCAATGTTGGCCCGGTTACAATTATAGTGGATAGTAAGGATAAATAAGCGTAAAGGAAGAAGTTCCCGTCCTGGTTTCTTCCCCTTTTACTCTTATTATTGTTCATGCGAAAAATATTTCGTTAATCCCGCAACAATGCCATTAACAAGCTGTTTTTGGTACCAATCAGTCCGGAGCAGTTGTTCTTTTTCATGATTTGAAATGAACCCTAATTCTACCAGTACTGCCGGCTTAAAATTTTGTCTGATTACTTGAAAATCCTCAAACGCTGCACCCCTATCGTTGGCTTGTGTTTCTTTGATCACCTCTTTTTGAATGTAGTTCGCTAAGCTTTTATTTCGATCATCATAATAATAGGTTCCAATCCCGGTAACATCAGGTAATTCCGGCACACTATTATAATGGATGCTGACAAAAGCATCTGTATTGGCAATGTTGGCTAGGCTTGTCCGGCTGGCTAAGGAAATATAGTCATCTTTTTCCCTGGTTAATATAACATTTGCTCCAAGTGTCGAAAGCTCCTGCTGTAATTCCAATGCCGTTTTATAGGTAAGATTTTTTTCATATATCCCTGTAGCGCCGATTGCTCCTGTATCTTTTCCACCATGCCCAGCATCGATGACAATTGTTTTGTTGTTCAGATTGTCATTTATCCCGGAATTATGTCTATCGATTAGTTGTTTAAAAACAAATCCTTTGATATCTTTACCCGAGATTTCATACCATTCGGTGTTTTCTGAGACCACTTTAAATACTGTACCTTTTTTAGCAAAATGAACGATTTCGTAATCAGTCGAAGGCCCATTGCGGATTTGCGTATTGTCGTATGAAATGGTGATGGTTTTTACCGTTTCTTTACTTGAATCATTCGTATTTGTTTTCTTATCCTGTTTAAGTGTAACAAATTCAGTCGTGATCCAGCCTGTTCCGTCAGTTAACTGTATTTCTACCCACTCACCTTGTTGTTGGATAACCGGATATGCTTCACCCGTGTTGACAGAACCGACTTTTTGGTAATCTGTTCCGGGACCAGTTCGTACGTTTAGCTGGTTTCCATCGATGATCGCTTCGTCAGCATGGACAGTTGTTAATAGAGTAAGCAATATGCTACAGCTAAGCAGAATCATTTTTAGAATATGCAACTATATTGTCCCTCCTTATTAGATACGTTTTATTTAGTTTAATAAAATTTTCCCAATAAGGCAAAACTAGGCTTATGGGAGGAATGATCAAATGCGATTTTCGGAAAAGCATTGGAATACGGCGCAAAATAAAGATATCTTTGGTGTCAATCTTCACCGTTTTATCGAACTGGAAAACGAAGCAACCCACATGGAAATAGCGCAGGAATTTGGAATTTCGTTAGGTGAAGTGAAAAAGTTGAAGAAAAAGATTACTCGCACTTGACTTTCCATTTTAGACCGATTATGATTATAATCATTCAATAATTTCGTAATTATACGTAAAACCGTTGAGGGAAAAAGTAGTTAGAACTCAGGTGGAAAGAGAGAAAATGTCATCGGCTGAGAACATTTTCACATTGTGACCTAATGAAAGACATTCCTGAGGGTTGAGACTGAACATAACAGAAGTTAGATGTCAGAGGTAAGAAGTCGTTGGAGTTTGCCGATTTCTGTTATCCGGCATCCGATGCAAATTTCTGCTAAAAGTAGGTCTTGACGTTTTGCAGGCGTTAACTGTGAAAGAGTGGATGTATTCTTTATACATCAATCAGGGTGGCAACGCGGGTTAACTCTCGTCCCTTTTTTACAGAAGGGACGGGAGTTTTTTATATTGAAAAAGGTATGGAGGGTTGACAATGAATATGAAGGCGCCACGGGGGACAAATGATGTTTTACCGGGAGAAGTGAAAAAATGGCAATATATTGAAAGTGTCATCAAAAACATTTGCGATCGATTTCATTATGAAGAAATCCGTACACCATTGTTTGAACATACCGAAGTGTTTCAACGTGGTGTGGGGGATTCGACCGATATCGTACAAAAAGAAATGTATACGTTTCAGGACCGGGGTGGAAGAAGCATTACGCTGCGCCCGGAAGGAACTGCTGCAGTTGTACGCGCTTTTGTGGAAAATAAGCTGTACGGTTCTCCAATCCAGCCGGTTAAATTATTTTATTTCATGCAAATGTTTCGTTATGAACGGCCGCAGCAGGGCCGGATGCGTCAACTAAATCAGTTTGGCGTCGAGGTATTGGGAAGTGCTGATCCCGCTGTGGATGCTGAAGCTATTGCACTAGCCATGACTGTTTATCAGGAGCTTGGACTGAAATCCTTGAAACTTGTTATCAACAGTTTAGGGGATAAGGAAAGCAGGAAAAGCTATCGACAGGCGTTGGTAGAGCATTTTTCACCACATAAAGACAAATTATGTACCGACTGTCAAACACGGCTTACGCAAAATCCGTTACGCATTCTTGATTGCAAAAAGGATCGTGATCACCCTGCAATGCAAACAGCTCCATCGATACTGGATTATTTGAACGAGGCGTCAGCACAATACTTTGAACAGGTGAAGGAATATTTAACGCTGATGGACATTCCATTTACTGTTGATAAAAATCTTGTCCGTGGTTTGGATTATTACAACCATACTTCATTTGAAATTATGAGTGATGCTGAGGGCTTTGGTGCCATAACGACATTGACTGGTGGTGGACGGTATAACGGTCTTACAGAAGAATTAGGCGGCCCGGATACCCCTGGAATTGGCTTTGGAATGGGGATAGAACGATTACTATTGGCATTGGAAGCGGAAAACATCGAAATTCCTGTGGATAACAATTTGGAATGTTATTTCGTTTCAGTTGGCGAAGAGGCAGATAAACAAGCTGTTCGTCTCGTTCATGATTTAAGGAAGCATGGGATCCAGGTGGATAAAGATTATCAGGGCAGGAAAATGAAAGCCCAATTTAAATCTGCTGACCGATTGCATGCCAAATTTGTTATCATTTTAGGTGAAGAAGAATTGGCAAAACAAGTCGCGACGATTAAATCAATGGAAACTGGTGACCAACATGAAACACCGCTTTCCCGATTGGTCGAACAAATGAAAGAATTGCTTCAGGGAGGAAATGCTTGATGGACAAACGAACACATGCTGGAACACTAACAGAAGAACATATTAATCAAGACGTTTTACTGAATGGATGGGTGCAAAAACGTCGTGATTTAGGCGGGTTAATTTTTATCGATTTACGGGATCGATCAGGTGTTGTTCAGGTTGTATTTAACCCGGCTATTTCGGCTGAGGCACTGGCCATTGCAGAGAGCGTCCGAAGTGAATATGTTGTAAAAATAAAGGGTAAGGTTGTCCGCCGTGATGATGCAACAGTTAACGAAGCAATGTCAACAGGCCATATCGAGGTTTTGGCTGAGGAACTTATTATTTTGAATAAGGCGAAAAATCCGCCGTTTATGATTCAGGATGTGACAGATGTCAGTGAGGATTTGCGGTTAAAATACCGGTATTTGGATCTCCGTCGCAGGACATTGCAGGAAACGTTTAAGCTTCGCCATCAAACTGTACAGGCAATAAGGAATTTCTTGAATGATGAGGGTTTTTTGGAAATGGAAACACCTATTTTGACAAAAAGTACACCAGAGGGTGCACGTGACTATCTTGTTCCCAGCCGAGTACATCCAGGTGAATTTTACGCGCTGCCACAGTCGCCGCAGCTGTTCAAACAGCTGATTATGATGTCAGGCTTTGAAAAGTATTACCAAATTGCCCGCTGTTTTCGTGATGAGGACTTGCGTGCAGACCGGCAGCCGGAATTCACGCAAATTGATATAGAAACATCATTTATGACAAGTAATGAAATTATGGAAATGACGGAAAATATGATGAAGCAGGTGATGAAGGAAGTCAAGGGTATTGATATTTCCTTGCCATTACCACGACTTACGTACGATGAAGCAATGAAACGGTATGGTTCAGATAAACCAGATACGCGATTTGCAATGGAACTGGTTCATGTATCGGATATTGTTGAAAATTCTTCCTTCAAAGTGTTTCAGGGAGCAATAGCAAACGGTGGTACGGTTTGCCTGTTAAATGTAAAACATCAGGCAGCAAGTTTTTCCAGAAAAGATATTGATAAGCTGACTGATTTTGTCAAAGTATATGGTGCGAAAGGTTTGGCATGGCTGAAACTGGAAAATGGAGAATTAAAGGGACCAATCGCCAAATTTTTGACAGATGATGAAAAGGCTGGGCTTATTCGGCGTACAGACGCTGCTGATGGGGATTTATTACTGTTTTGTGCAGATCAGACTTCGGTTGTTTACGATAGTCTTGGTGCGTTAAGATTAAAGCTTGGTAAGGAATTAAACTTGATTGACGAATCACAATTTCATTTTCTTTGGGTTACCGATTGGCCGTTATTGGAATATGACGAGGATGAGGACAGATATGTTGCTGCTCATCATCCATTTACAATGCCACGAGAGGAGGACTTGGATAAGTTGTCTACTGATCCTGCCAGTGTGCATGCAATTGCCTATGACCTTGTATTAAATGGTTATGAACTTGGGGGTGGATCGTTGCGTAATTATAAGCGAGATCAGCAGGATAAAATGTTTGAAGTATTAGGATTTACAAAAGAAAATGCCGAAGAACAATTTGGCTTTCTGCTTGATGCTTTGGAATATGGTGCGCCACCGCATGGAGGAATCGCATTTGGGCTGGATCGGATTATTATGCTGTTAGCTGGCCGTTCCAATTTACGCGATACCATTTTGTTCCCGAAAACCGCCTCTGCGTCTGACCTGTTAACCGATGCACCAAGTGAAGTGAGCTTAAATCAATTGGATGAGCTAGCTATTCAGCTCCAGGAAAAATATGAAGAAAAACGTGAATTGTAGTAAATCTGTAACAGATGTAACGTATTTTTCACATTGTTAAATATTGAAAAAATTAACTGCCTGTGATACGATTATTTTACAGTAAAAAAACGATTAGAGAATATGAATCACTTTTGCTTAACTATTCTGTTAACAATCCTGATGTGTACGTTTAGTATATTCGTTTTGACCGAACATTATATACTTGGGAGCTTGAAATGTTTCTATGTTGCGTGCATGCCTCTACTTACTTTTACCGGGGACGTACAAAGTTTAGAACAGGGCACCCACCTGCCAGGAGCGGGATCAAAACTGGAAATTAAACGGCACAATTGGGATTGTATGATACATAGCAAAATAAAAAAACTCTTCCATAATGGAAGAGTTTTTTTATTTTAGTATAATATTTTATTTATAAATATACGACTGGTAAGACAAGAAAAGCCACGTCCAGCTCCAGCGCCCAACGGCTAGTGGCCAACACCCGCCTTCGTACGATAAGTCTACATCGGTTCGCTTCCAGCTCACCGTGTTTCCTTTATCTCCTACGGTAGGAATGTTCGGTTAAGACCGCTGCTTTGCGCAGCAACACCGAACCACCCTGCTTGGCAGGGCGCATTCCATACGCTGCTACTCGGGCGCTTCCGCTTTTGCTTATTGATTCGAACTCTGGGCGATTTGCTGGAGGTTTCCGTTCTTATCCATTCGGAATGCTGGTGGCTTCATGTTGCCTTGATCTTCAAACACGGTCATTTTTCTGGCACGATCCATTATTTGCATAAATACTTGATAATCCTCCTGAATGCTAGCCAGTTGTTCCTCGGTTTTAGCTAATTTTTTTTCCAGTTCACTAACCTGATCCCTAAGTATCGTATTCTCTTTTTGTGTTTCTTCCAAGCTTTGTTTTGATTGATTGGAAGCATAATAGTCTTTTTTAACTTCCTTTAAATAGCGGATAACCATATCCATTGTAAGGGATGGTTCATCAGCATGTGCTTCTGCTGGAACAGTTTCTATAATCGTTTGCGTTTCCTCGTAGTTCTGTGGCAAAGATACCACAGTCTTCCTCTGTTGTTGCGGGTTTTTGGCCATAGCCCGTTTCTTTTCTTTCCGTTGTCTTTTTGCAAGATCGATTGCATGGTCATATTTTCTTCTTACCTCAGCGTTCCAGCGAAACCCGCATGCAGCTGACGTACGATTTAATTTATCACCAACTTCTTCAAATGCGTTCAGTTGGGTACTACCTTCGCGGATATGACGTAATACTGTTTCTGCCAATAGTAGATCATCTTCATGGGACCATGCATCCTGTCTAACTTTAACCAAATTGTTCATCTCCTTTTTCGATAACGCGGTTTACATTATTCCATAGATTCATTATCTAGTACCTATTGTGACCGCTCGAAAAAGGAATTATACCTGTCTGATTCGTTTAATTGCGTTCATTCCGGATTTTTTCATATACTTGCTTTAACGATTGTTCAAATTTACCCGAACTTTTCGGCTGGTAATAGTGTTTGTTTTTTATAGAATCAGGCAAGTACTGCTGGTTGACCCAGCCGTTATCATAGTTGTGCGGGTATTTGTATGCTACACCCCGGCCGAGTTTTTTGGCACCCTGGTAATGGGAATCCTTTAAATGTATTGGTATTTCGCCGCCTTTTCCACTGCGAATATCTGCTAAAGCTGCGTCCATTGCTTGATAAGCAGTGTTTGATTTCGGCGATAAAGCGAGCTCCACAATTGCAACCGAAAGCGGAATACGTGCTTCCGGAAAACCTACCCGTTCCGCAGCCTCCACCGCCGCAACCGCTCTGGGTCCTGCCTGTGGATTGGCAAGGCCAATATCCTCATAGGCACAGACAATCATTCTTCGTGCTATACTATCCAGATCGCCTGCTTCAATTAATCGGCCTAAATAATGCAGGGCCGCATCGACGTCACTTCCTCTGATGGATTTTTGAAAGGCAGACAGGACATCATAATGCGCATCTCCATCCTTATCGTGGGAGAAGCTTTTCTTTTGCATGCATTCTTCGGCAATCGCAAGTGTGATGATAATTTTGTTTTCGTTATTTTTCGGGGTTGATGATACGGCTAATTCTAACCCGTTTAACGCGGAACGCATATCCCCATTAGCCGAAAAAGCGAAATGTTCTAATGCCTCATCAGTTATCTCAATGTCTTGTTCACCCAACCCATTTATTTTATCGGCAGCAGCCCGGGTTAAGGCCGTCTTGATGTTTTTTGCTGTCAAACCATGCAATTCAAAAAGGTGACATCTGCTGCGGATCGCTGGATTAATAGAGTGGTATGGATTACTTGTTGTACAGCCAATTAAGGTTAGCAGATTGCTTTCCACATGAGGCAATAAAAAATCCTGTTTCGCTTTATCTAATCGATGAACCTCGTCAAGAATCAGGACAATTTGTCCCGTCATTTTTGCCTCTTCTACAACGATTTCCATATCTTTCTTTTTATCTACCACTGCATTAAGCATTTTGACGGGGATGCCTAGAGTTTTGGCTATTGCTACAGCCAATGATGTTTTCCCTGTGCCTGGGGGACCGAACAGGATCATTGAAGCAAGCTGCTCGGCATCTACCATCCGGCGTAAAATTTTACCCTCTCCAACGAGATGCTCCTGCCCAATGATGTCCTGAATATGTGTAGGGCGCATTCGGTATGCAAGTGGTTTCTGTTTCATTTTAATCTCCCTTTATATATAATAATGGTTTGTACTATAAGACTAATCATGAAGTTGCTAAAATGCAAGGATCAGCTTATTCATGCTATAATAGCATGTGGTAACTAATAGAGGATGTTCAAAAAGTCACCAAACGATAAGCGGCGAACCAAGTCGCTGGCAGCAGGTGATCTTCTGCTAAAACCGCCCACCACGTCAATTGCCAACAGGAGTCAGTACGTCCTGTGCAAGTCCGGCGGCAGGAGCTACAAAGCCGCGACTTCCAAGCCCCTATTCGGCAACTTTTTGAATACGTACTAGTTAAAATTATTTGAGGAAGTTCAAAGGTCAGCAAATAATAAACTCAAGCTCTGCGCTTGCTTGTTTCTAATTTGGCCGTCTTTTGAGCATACTATTTTTTAGATGAATTGATTTGAGGTGTCCAAAATGAAAATTTCTACAAAAGGCCGCTATGGCTTAACAATTATGATTGAGCTCGCTAAAAATTTCGGGGAAGGGCCAATATCATTGAAGCAAATTGCTCGTGAAAAAAACCTGTCAGAACATTACTTGGAACAGCTGGCATCACCACTTCGCAACGCCGGGTTAGTAAAAAGCGTCCGGGGAGCATACGGTGGTTATATTTTAGCTAGACTGCCGAAAGAAATTACTGCTGGTGATGTTATTCGTGTCTTAGAGGGACCGATTACTCTTGTTGAAGGTATTGAGGATGAGGAACCTGCGAAACAGGCATTATGGCTAAGGGTCAGAGACGCTGTCAAGGACGTATTGGACACAACAACATTAGACGACTTAAAAAACCATGATAATGATCAGCAGCAGGAGTCCTATATGTTTTATATTTAAACAACTAACCCATTGCGCACAGGAAGGAAAGGTAAAAATGGAACACATTTATTTGGACCATGCTGCCACAACCCCGGTTGCAAAAAGCGTTATGGAAGCAATGTATCCAATTTATGAGGAAGTGTTTGGCAACCCGTCCAGTGTCCATTCATTTGGCCGCAAAGCAAGGCACTATCTGGATGAAGCAAGACATGTTTTAGCAAAAAGTATCGGTGCAAATGAAAAAGAAATTGTTTTAACAAGTGGCGGGACAGAAGCGGATAACCTGGCTATCATTGGAACAGCGATGGCTAATCAGGATAAAGGAAATCATATCATTACAACTGCCCAGGAACACCATGCCACATTGCATACAGCAGAATATTTAGAGGGTAAGGGGTTTCGTGTAACGTATTTACCAGTCTATCAGGATGGAAAAATTGCCATAAACGATTTTAAAAATGCGCTGACGGATGATACGATTCTGGTGACAATGATGACGGTTAACAATGAAACAGGGATCATTCAGCCGATAGAAGAAGTTGGCAAGCTGCTTGATGGACATCAAGCCTATTTTCATACCGATGCAGTACAAGCTTTTGGATTATTGGAACTGTCGGTAAAAGAGCTTGGTGTTGATTTGCTGTCCGTTTCCGCCCATAAGATTAATGGTCCAAAAGGAATCGGTTTTTTATATGTACGAAATGGCGTTAACCTGAACCGGCTGCAATTTGGCGGTGAACAGGAAAGGAAACGGCGGGCAGGAACAGAAAATGTTATCAGTGCGGTTGGATTTCAGGCTGCGGTAAAACTGGCAATGGAAAACCGGGAAAACCGTCTTCAACAGTATCAGCATTTTAAACAGTTGTTTCTTGATACACTTCTTGATGAGGGAATTTCTTTTCAATTGAATGGTGACCAGGAATCGGCGATTGCATCGATTGTAAATATTAGTTTTCCCGGCACGAATGTTGAAGCACTACTAACCAATTTTGATCTGGCTGGAATCGCAGCATCAAGTGGCAGCGCATGTACCGCCGGGTCGATTGAGCCATCCCATGTGCTTTCTGCGATGTTCGGGAGTGAAAATGAGCGTACGAAAAATTCGATCCGATTCAGTTTTGGAGCGTTCAATACAACGGAAAATGTATCGGAAGCAGCCCAGCGTGTTGCAGCAATTGTTAAACGGTTAACGACTTGAACAAAGTCCACTAGCCGGTAGGCACTGGAGCCGGACGTGGCTCTTTCTGCCAAGGGCTCTAAATAGCACAAAATTTATACTTTCTTTACTGATAAAAAGGTGGTGAACAGCATGAAAAGAAAAGAGGATACCCGAGTAGTTGTCGGGATGAGTGGAGGCGTTGATTCATCTGTTGCTGCGCTGCTTTTAAAAGAGCAAGGCTATGATGTTGTCGGTATTTTTATGAAAAACTGGGACGACACAGATGAATTTGGTGTATGTACGGCAACAGAGGATTTTGATGATGTTGTCCGGGTGTGCAATCAAATTGGCATACCTTATTATGCGGTTAACTTTGAAAAACAATATTGGGATAAAGTGTTCACGTATTTCCTTGACGAATATAAAGCTGGGAGAACACCAAACCCTGATGTGATGTGTAACAAAGAAATAAAATTCAAAGCATTTCTTGACCACGCGATGTCACTCGGTGCTGATTATTTGGCAACAGGGCATTATGCACGGGTCCAATATCGGAATGGCCACTATGAAATGCTGCGTGGTGTTGATGACAATAAAGATCAAACGTATTTTCTTAATCAATTAACAGAAGACGTATTGGCTAAAGTTATGTTCCCGCTTGGGGACTTGCCAAAAGCGAAAGTCCGGGAAATTGCCAAACAACATGACTTAGCAACGGCAACGAAAAAAGATAGTACGGGTATATGCTTTATCGGCGAACGTAATTTCAAGGAATTTTTGAGTGAATATTTGCCTGCGCAGCCCGGGGAGATGCGGACGTTATCCGGTGTTGTCAAAGGGAAACATGATGGGTTGATGTATTATACAATCGGACAGCGGCAAGGCCTTGGAATAGGCGGTTCCGGTGATCCATGGTTTGTTGTTGGAAAGAATCTTGAAGACAATGTGCTCTATGTTGAGCAAGGCTTTGCGCATGATGCACTGTACTCAGACGGTCTGATCGCTTCAGGAGTTAATTGGATAAGCAAGGTTGATTTATCGGAGCCATTAACCTGTACAGCAAAGTTCCGTTATCGCCAAAAAGACAGTGGTGTAACGGTTAGATCGATCGGAAATGGCAAAGTCCGGGTTGAATTTGCTGAAGAGGAACGTGCGATAACTCCTGGACAATCGGTCGTTTTTTATCAAGGAGATGTTTGCCTTGGCGGTGGTACGATTGATGAAATTATAAAAGACGACCAATATCTTGATTACGTCGGCTAAATGGCAGATCAGAGCCGAATTTTGCAAAAGGGTGTTTGGAAATGGATAAAAATCAGCAAGCAATCGCATACATGAAAGAAGGAAAATACGAGGAGTCTGCGAAGCTTTTCAATAAACTGATTGAAGAAAACCCTCGGGATCCGGTCGGCTATATTAATTTCGGAAATGTACTGCTGCATATCAATGAACTAGCCCGGGCGAAGGTATTTTTTGAAAAAGCAATTGCGTTGGATGAATATGCTGCGACAGCATATTATGGGCTGGGGAATTTATATTTCGAACAATCTGTGTACGGAAAAGCACAGGAAAACTTTCAAAAAGCGATTGAATTAGGATTGGAAGAAGCAGATGTATACTATATGCTTGGGTTAACATTGCAAAAACAGGAACAATTCAAGCTGGCATTGCCCTATCTGCTCAGGGCGACAGAGCTAGATCAGGGGGATGACGAGCTGCTGTTTCAATACGGACTGTCCCTGGCACAAAGCAATCATATTACGGAAGCGGAAGCCATTTTTAAAAATGTATTAAAGCTTAACGCGAAACATAGTGATGCCCATTACAATTTAGGTGTGATCGATTTATACTATGATAAACCGGAAAAGGCTTTAACTCATTTTGATGATGCATTACAGATACAGCCGGAACATGTATTGGCGGCAAACGGCAAGAAAAAAGCAGAGGAGCTCATCAATCATAACGAAACGTAAGATAGTGAGGTAGTTGTGATGGCAAACGAAATGAAACCTGATCAAAACGGTGACCAAGGGTATATAACGGGTGAACTTTTATATACCATTTTTCATAATGAAGCAGAGCATTTTTCGATTGCAAAAATAAAAGTTCGGGATACAAATGAAGATTTTCGCGAAAAGGATGTCGTTGCTAAAGGATATTTTTCCAATCTAATGACCGGGAAAGACTATTGTTTTTATGGTCAATTTGAACGGCATGCCAAATTTGGTTTACAATATCGAGTTACCTCCTATCAAACGATTCTTCCCAATACGAAGGACGGTTTGATCACCTATTTGTCCAGTAATTTGTTTCATGGAATTGGTAAAAAGACCGCAAAAAAGATCATTCATCACTTAGGCGAAAATGCGATATCTTCCATTTTAAACAAGCCATCTGTGCTAGAGTCCATTCCCGGACTAAAAAAGGAAAATCGGGAAGCACTTGTAAAAAGCTTGCAGGAAAATGAGGGGTTTGAACATGTCGTCGTCCATTTGGCAAAATACGGTATTGGGTTGAAAATGGCCCAGAACATTTATCAGGTATATCAAGAAAATGCTGTCACACAGCTTCAGAAAGATCCTTATCAATATGTTTTTGATGTGGAAGGGTTTGGTTTTCAAAAAGCCGATGAAATCGCCCGGCAAAATGGGTTGTCTTTAACCCATCCGAATCGGATCGGTGCCGGGTGTATTTATGTCCTGCAAAAAAGCGTACAGGATGGTCATGTTTATTTGCCGCTGACTACTTGTGTACGACAGGTTATTCAGTTGCTGCATCATGCCAGCACCCCTTTATCAGAGGCTGATATTATAAACCGACTAGAAGGGCTGAACAAGGAAAAGAAACTCATTTTGTATAATGGAAATGTTTACTTGCCATCACTATATTATGCAGAGGATGGATTTGTTTCCCAGTTGAAACGGCTGATGGAAAAACCAATCGAGCATAAAACAACGCTGGCAGAGTTAATGAAAATTATTGGGGAGATTGAAGAAGAGGAAGTATTGAGCTATGGTAAAGAGCAATTTAATGCCATTAACCAGTCACTTGATGCAAAAATAACGATTGTCACCGGGGGGCCTGGTACAGGGAAGACAACAGTTATTAAAGGTATTTTGAAAGCATACGCAGCCATTTATGATGTTTCACTTCATCCGAAAGATTATGATAAAAAAGCGGATTTTCCATTTGTTTTAACCGCACCAACCGGGAGGGCAGCAAAACGTTTGAACGAGTCAACCGGCCTGCCAGCGGTAACGATTCATCGATTATTAGGATGGGATGGCAACAATGGATTTGAAAAAGGTCAGCACGACCCATTAACGGGCAAATTTATTATTATTGATGAGTTTTCCATGGTGGACATCTGGCTTGCCAATAGTCTGTTTAAGGCGATTCCGGACGATATGCAAGTATTGCTGGTTGGGGATGAGGATCAGCTTCCGTCGGTAGGGCCAGGCCAGGTGCTAAGTGATTTACTGGGAAGTACACTAATCCCTTTTGTTAGCTTAAACGAAGTATATCGCCAAAAAGAAGGCTCCAAGATTATTCAGCTTGCTCATCAAATTAAACGTGACACATGTACGAAAGCATCACTGGAAAAGGATAAAGATTTCAGTTTTATCCCTTGTAATGAACAGCAAATGATTGATTGTGTGGAGAAGATTTACAAAAAAGCAAGGGACAAAGGAATCGATTTGAAAAATATGCAAGTACTTGCACCAATGTATCGTTCACAGGCAGGAATAACGATAATTAACAAGCATTTGCAGCAATTGATCAATCCAAAAACAAAGCAGAAACGGGAAATAAAGGTTCAGGATGGTTTGTTTCGGACCGGCGATAAAGTCATTCAACTGGTGAATCAGCCGGAGGATCATGTGTTTAACGGCGATATCGGTGAAGTTGTAGCCATATTTGAGGAAGACGAAAATACGGAACATGTGGAACAGTTAGTTGTTTCCTATGATGGAAGAGAGGTTGTCTATGAACGAAAAGATTGCGTGAATATTATGCTAGCCTATTGTATTTCGATTCATAAGTCACAGGGGAGTGAATTTCCTGTCGTTATTTTACCTGTTGTGTCTGGATATCATCGCATGTTGCGGAAAAATCTGCTGTATACCGCAATAACACGAAGTAAGCAATCCCTCATTATCTGTGGCGAAGTCAACGCTTTTCTCCGCGGGATCCGTACATTGGATACAAATATCAGGTATACGTCACTAAAGGAACAAATGCAGGAAAGGCTAGCAAACCTTTCGGACAAGCAAATAGCGGAGGATGAGGCGAAAGAAATCACACCATACGATTTCATGTAGTATTTATGTATATTTTTGATTATTCGGGGTCATTCTAACGTAATAATGTTATTTTTGCCAGAGAGGTGCATTAGCTATGTTACAATGCCCGAATTGTAGAGGAAAAGATATTGGGAAAATTGGTTCACAGCAGTATTATTGCTGGAATTGTTTTATAGAACTATCGATCTCGGACAACAATGAATTGGCAGTACACCAGATTGAAGCGGATGGTTCATTGAGTTCCTTGAATGATTTATTTACCGATGATGAAAGAAGAATACAGTGGTAGTGCTTCGTTACAAATCCATTTTCATGCGAAGGAGCACAAACGATGTTTAAGGAAAAATCTCCACTGCCTTTTCTTTATTGGATCATCACCGGTATCTTTGTATTTTTATTCATCTATTTGCTTGTTAAACTGTTTCCGATCTATGGAGCCGTTTTCTCTTTTCTTTGGCATCTTCTTGCTCCTTTTATCATTTCCTGTTTCATCGCCTATCTTTTATATCCTGTTGTTAAAAAAATACACACTTATCGTGTCCCAAAGGGTATTGCCATTTTATTGATTTATCTATTATTTTTTGGCGGCGCAGGCTATTTGATTTATCGGGTATACCCTGCAGTCATTCATCAGCTTAATGATTTGACCGAACAGCTGCCAGAATTAACAAATATGTATCAGGATTTAATTTACCGGTTATACGAATATACATCTTTTTTGCCTGAAGTGGTACACGATAAGATGGATCAGTTAATCGCCGGTATCGAAGCATCAATGGAGAATTTGCTTGGGAGACTGGTTGCCGGGTTCACAAAGATCTTTGATATGATCATATTTCTTACGGTGATCCCTGTTTTAGTGTTTTACTTTTTAAAGGATTTCACGAAAATAAAAGCCTATGTGAAAAGATGGGTACCAGTAAAATATCATAAAGATACAAGTGTTGTATGCCATGCGATTGATAAAAGTCTGGGAAACTACATCCGCGGACAATTGATTGTTTGCTTATTTGTAAGTCTGGCGACGTTTGTCATTTTTCAGCTTTTACACATTAAATACGCCTTATTACTTGCCATTATTATGGGATTAACGAATATTATTCCATATTTTGGACCAATCATAGGGGCGATACCAGCAGTTGCCATCACCTTTACGATGTCTGCAAAATTAATTATTTTTGTATTACTGGCTATATTTGTGATCCAGCTGATTGAAAGCAATTTATTATCGCCTTACATTGTTGGAAAAAGTATTGCTATCCATCCAATCGCGATTATTTTTGCCCTGCTTTTAGGCGGCGAATTGGGTGGGGTAATCGGTATGATAGTAGCTGTACCGAGTCTAACGATTTTAAAGGTTATTGTAACCTATATTATCAGGGTAAAAGCACATCGTTGACATTTGCCTGGAATTTTTATATTATATGGTGACTACTTGTATAATAATGAACACGCTGAAAGTTCCAAGTACATGAAACCCGAATCTACAAGAGATGGATTCCATTAGCTGCGAGGAATCCTTGGAAGAGGCTCATGGAAGCTAAACTGGAGTGCGGGTAACCCCCGCCGGTACCCACGCCGTTATCGTGAAAAGTGATAAGCGAATAAATTCGTGTATTATAATCGTTTATAATTAGGGTGGTACCGCGAGCATCTCGTCCCTGCATCTGCAGAGATGGGATTTTTTGTTTTAATAAAAAGTTGGATACGGAGGAAAGTAAGATGAAACAATTAAAATCAGAGCAGGTACGTAAGCTTTTCCTGGATTTCTTTAAAGAAAAAGGGCATCGTATTGAACCAAGTGCTTCATTAGTTCCAAAAAATGATCCAACATTACTTTGGATCAATAGTGGAGTCGCAACATTAAAAAAATATTTTGATGGAAGTGTTATCCCGGATAATCCAAGAATTGTCAATGCACAAAAAGCAATCCGGACAAATGATATTGAAAACGTAGGGTTTACCGCAAGACATCATACGTTTTTTGAAATGCTTGGCAATTTCTCCATTGGGGATTACTTTAAAAAAGAAGCAATCGAGTGGGCATGGGAATTTTTAACCGCTGAAAAATGGATTGGGTTTGACCCGGAATTACTATCGGTAACCGTCCATCCGGAAGATGATGAAGCTTACGATATTTGGCTTCATGACATTAAACTTCCGAAAGAACGCATCATCCGTCTTGAGGAAAATTTTTGGGACATCGGCGAAGGACCGAGTGGACCGAATACCGAGATTTTCTATGATCGCGGAGAAAAGTACGGGAACGATCCAAGCGATCCTGAATTATATCCAGGCGGGGAAAATGACCGTTATTTGGAGGTTTGGAACTTGGTATTTTCCCAGTTTAATCATAATCCTGATGATACGTACACACCGCTTCCTAAAAAGAATATCGATACTGGAATGGGTCTGGAGCGGATGGTTTCCGTTATCCAGGACGCACCAACAAACTTTGAAACGGATTTGTTTATGCCGATTATAAACAAGATTGAAGAGCTGGCCAACATTCCATATGGCAAAGCCGAAGCAAGTGATACGGCTTATAAAGTTATTGCCGATCACATTCGGACAGTTGCTTTTGCAATCGGGGATAATGCTTTGCCATCCAATGAAGGAAGAGGATATGTTTTACGTCGATTGTTAAGAAGAGCAGTCCGGTTTGCCAAACAAATTGGCATTGATAAACCATTTATGTACAAGCTAGTAGCGACGGTCGGAAAAATTATGAAGGACTTCTATCCGGAGGTTTTACAACAAAAGGACTATATTGAGACAGTCATTAAAACGGAGGAAGAACGTTTTCACGAAACATTGCACGATGGCTTGGAAATCTTGACTGCCATTATCCAAAAAGAAAAGGAAAATGGCAGTACCGTATTTCCAGGTAAAGAAGTGTTCCGATTGTATGACACGTACGGCTTTCCTAAGGAACTAACCGAAGAGTACGTGGAAGAAGAAGGATTCACGATTGATGAAGCCGGTTTTCAGGAGGAAATGGACGGACAACGGGAACGGGCACGAAACGCCAGGCAAAAGGCAGATTCGATGCAAGTGCAGGATGAGATGTTAAGTAAAATAGATGTGGAAAGTGAATTTGTCGGATATGATCGATTAGCAACAGAAACGACGATCGAAACGATGATAAATGGAAATGCATTGATTGATACCGCAAAATCCGGCGAGAAAATCATGCTGTTTTTAAGAGAAACCCCTTTTTATGCGGAAAGTGGCGGACAGATAGCTGATAAGGGTTGGATTTATTCGGATCACGGCACGGCCTTTGTTGAGAATGTACAAAAAGCACCAAAAGGACAGCACCTTCATCGCGTTACGATAAAGGATGGAGAATTCTGCACAGGGGATAAGGTAAAGGCTGTAGTCGATACCGAGTTCCGCAACATGATTGTCAAAAATCATACCGCGACACATTTGCTGCACCAAGCCTTGAAAGATGTACTTGGTGGTCATGTGAATCAAGCTGGATCACTTGTAACACCGGAGCGGCTAAGATTTGATTTTTCCCATTTTGGCGCAATCAGTGAGGATGAACTGCAGAAGATTGAGCAAATCGTCAATGAGAAGGTATGGGAAGAGCTACAGGTCGTCGTCGATATTATGAAAATTTCTGAAGCAAAAGAAATGGGAGCAATGGCATTATTCGGTGAAAAATACGGTGATATCGTCCGCGTCGTCCAGGCGGGTGACTATAGCATCGAACTTTGTGGTGGCTGTCATGTTCGCAATACGGCAGAAATCGGGATGTTTAAAATTATTTCCGAAACAGGAATAGGTGCAGGGACACGGCGAATCGAGGCGGTAACAAGCAAGTATGCCTATTACTTTACAAAACAAAAGCTAACACTGCTGGATCATGCTGCACAGCTGTTAAAAACGACGGATGAAAAGATTCCTGAACGGATCGACGGATTGTATAAGGATATAAAAGCAATACAAAAAGAAAATGAATCATTAAGCTCGAAATTATCAAACATGGAAGCTTCGTCAATACTGGATAAGGTAGAAGAAGTGGAAGGAATTTCGCTACTAGCACAAAAGGTCAGTGTGAAGGACATGAATCAGCTGCGCAATATGGTTGACGATTTGAAGCAAAAGCTTGGCTCAGGAGTTATTTTACTTGCAGCTGAAAATAAACAAAAGGTACAATTGGCAGCAGGTGTTTCCAAAGATTTAATCGAAAGCGGGTTACATGCAGGAAACTTGATTAAACAGGCAGCAAAGGCTTGCGGCGGTGGTGGTGGCGGACGCCCCGACATGGCCCAGGCTGGCGGAAAAGATCCGCAAAAAATCGCTGATGCATTACAAACTGCAGCACGATATATTAGCGAAAATGTACAATAGGTAAACATCCCGTCTTCAATCTGTTAAAAAAGATATATTATTAACCGCAAACATGTTAGAATAATGATTAAGGTAAAACATGGAACGAGGTGTCACTATGAGCTCTATTGATAAAACGATGAAGTTTAATTTTTCGGAAGAACCATTTGATCAGGATATTAAAGAGATTTTGCTGACGGTTCATGGAGCACTGAAAGAAAAAGGGTATAATCCGATTAATCAAATTGTTGGTTATTTATTGTCCGGTGACCCTGCGTATATACCAAGGTATAACGATGCGCGAAATTTGATCCGAAAAGTCGAGCGCGATGAAGTAATTGAAGAATTGGTTAAATTTTATTTGGAACAGCATCAAGAGGCTGAATAGATGAAAATGATCGGCTTGGATGTCGGCTCCAAAACAATTGGTGTTGCTGTTAGCGATGCTTTCGGCTGGACAGCACAGGGATTGACTACGATTAGATGGAATGAAGAGGACATTGATTCAGCAGACGAGGAACTGGGCGCTATCATCCGTGAACATGAGGTTAATAAGGCAGTTATCGGATTGCCGAAAAATATGAATGGTACAATTGGTGAACGCGGAAAAGCATCTGAACTGTATGCAAAGCATGTTGAGAAGGTTCACCAAATACCTGCTGTGCTTTGGGACGAACGATTAACAACGATTGCTGCTGAGCGTGTGCTGCTGGAAGCAGATGTAAGCCGGAAAAAACGTAAGAAAGTAATCGATAAAATGGCTGCAGTAATGATTTTACAAGGGTATCTTGATCAAAGTAAATAAGGAGGGAAGACATGGCGCTGGAAGAAAAGGAACGAATTATTATTCCTGATGAAAACGGGGAAGAACACTTATTTGAAGTATTGTTCACTTTTGACGTTGATCAAACGAATCAATCCTATATTGCTGTTGTACCCGTTGAACAAAAAGATGATGATGAAGTGGAAGTATATGCATTTCGCTACGAAGAAAAGGATACTGACGAAAATGACCTGTCACTTTTTCCTATCGATTCTGATGAAGAATGGGATATGGTCGAGGAAATGCTGAATACATTGGCGGACGAAGAGGATGATCAATAGTAATTACAAGAGCTGATGTTTTAGAAAAAGACATCAGCTTTTCTATGCTTTCCCTTTTACTTTTGCCATTTTTTATCGAATCATGGCATATTTATATTTTTTTTAGTATAATATACCGGATGGGAAAGGGGGATACTGTATGTTCAGGAAAAAGAATAATGGTAAATATTCGGACAAGCTGATGGAACGCAGTGAAGAAGCGAGGACAGTCCGAAAAATCGTCGCCATAATTATTATCGCGATTGTTCTTATCCTTCTAGTCGGTGGTATCTCAGGGTATATGTATGTTAAATCAGCATTGAAACCGGTTAATCCAGATAGTGAAAAAGAAGTTAAGGTGCAAATTCCAATGGGTTCTTCCACTTCCGATATTGCATCGATACTTGAGGATAAAGGAATAATTAAAGATGCACGTGTATTCCGCTTTTACATAAAGTTTCAAAATGAATCAGATTTTCAGGCAGGGGATTATACTTTTTCGCCATCCATGACATTGGATGGTATTATAGAGTCATTAAAAAAAGGAAAAGTATTGAAAGAGGCAATTTATACAGTTACGATTCCAGAGGGGAAAACAATTGATCAAATTGCCGACATTTATGCTAAAAAACTGCCGATTTCTAAGAAAGATTTTCTAAAAAAAGTAAATGATCCCGACTATGTCAATCAATTAATCGATTTATATCCAGAGGTACTATCAGAGAAAATTTTGGACCCGGATATTCGAACACCTTTGGAAGGCTATTTATTTGCAGCAACCTATAATTTTTATGATGAGGAGCCAACTATCGACTCCGTTGTGCAAAAAATGCTGAAAACAACTGTCAAAGCTGTTTCACCTTATTTAAATGAAATTTCCGAGCAAGATTTTACCGTTCATCAAGCAATTACGATGGCGTCATTGGTGGAAAACGAGGCCCGAACAGAGGAGCAGCGAAAAAAAATTGCCGGGGTTTTCTATAACCGGTTAGATGCTGGAATGCCTCTGCAAACAGATCCGACTGTTTTATATGCACTTGGTAAACATAAGGATAAAGTATTACTGAAGGATCTGGAAGTTGAATCACCATATAACACGTATTATGTTGACACATTACCGATTGGTCCGATATCGAATTTTGCTGAAAGTTCATTAAAGGCTGCACTGGAACCAGAAAAATCGGATTATAAATATTTTTTGCATGATGGTAACGGACATATTTATTACGCTAAGACGCATGAAGAACATTTACAATTAAAAGAGAAATATATTAAGTAAAACTTCATTAGAGCGGGTCAATCGGGCCAGAGAGAAAGATACCAAGGAAATACCATACAGCGGAAGTGTGAACCCAGATTTCACATTTCCTGTTTTTTTACTGATAGAGGATGTTCAAAAAGTCACCAAATGATAAGCGGCGAATCGTGTCGTTGGCAGTGAAGGATCTTCTGCTAAGCAGAAGTCAGCACTTCCTGTGCAAGCCCGCTCTTCATGTACCTTTTTATGTACACTCCGGTGCCGGGAGCTACTCCGCCTCGACCTTCAAGACTCAGGTTCGGCGACTTTTTGAACACGCACTGATAGTAATTTATTAACAGGAATGGCGATACCAGCTCCAGCGCTCAGCGGCTAGTGTGCTTTTCTTGTTTGGAAATGAGGGTTTGGAATGATAAATGAGAACCTGACCAACTATTTAATACAATTATTACCTGCTCAAGAAAATTGGGTGGTCGAATTGGAACGGCAGGCAACAGAGGAACATGTTCCGATCATGGACCCGGTTAGCATGCACTTATTAACACAAATCATCCGGATACAAAAGCCGGAACGGATTCTGGAAATTGGAACCGCTATTGGCTATTCCGCATTACGGATGCTCCAAGCTAATTCTGAGGCAACGGTTGTTACAATCGAACGGGATTGGTCTCGTTATCGAAAGGCAATTGCCAATATAAAAAAATTGGAAAAACAGGATAAAATAGACGTTATTTTTGGAGATGCACTTGAAACAGCAGAGAATATAACAGCGAAAGGTCCATTTGATTTGTTGTTTATTGATGCTGCTAAGGGACAATACGAACGCTTTTTTACGTTATACAGTCAAACAGTTGCAAAAGGTGGCCTAATTATTACTGATAATGTATTATTTAAAGGGTATGTCGAAGAACCAAGCAAAGAACATCCCAGGTTTACAAAGCTTGGCCAGAAAATACGGCATTACAATGATTGGCTAATCAAAAACCCCGATTATATGACATCCATTGTTCCGATTGGTGATGGAGTTGCCATTAGCATTAAAAAATAGGAAGGGAGCATGTTAATCCATGCGTGAAAGACCAGTTGTTATCGGGGTTGCCGGGGGGAGCGGCAGCGGGAAAACCACTGTAACCCGTTCCATTTGCCAGCGCTTTTCCGATAAAACAATACTTGTTATTGAGCAGGATTATTATTATAAAGATCAAAGCCATCTGCCGTTCGAGGAACGTTTAAACACAAATTATGATCATCCGCTCGCATTTGATAATGACCTGCTTATTCAGCATATACACGATTTAATGAAGCAAAAGCCGATTGAAAAGCCTGTATATGATTACAAGCTCCATACCCGGTCCAATAAGGTAATACCGGTAGAACCGAAAGAAGTTATTATTTTAGAAGGTATTTTGATACTGGAAGATCCACGGTTGATTGACTTGATGGATATCAAAGTATTTGTTGATACAGATGCCGATGTCCGGATTATTCGTCGTCTCCTAAGGGATATTAAGGAACGGGGGCGAACACTGGATTCCGTTATTGATCAATATATTAACAACGTAAGACCGATGCATTTGCAATTTGTTGAGCCAACAAAGCGCTATGCTGACATTATTATTCCAGAGGGTGGCCAAAATCACGTTGCAATCGATATTATGGCTACCAAAATAGAAACGATTTTGTCGAGGAATCGTTTAAACAAACAAGGGAAAAGTATTGAAAATTTACATTAAATCTGCCATAGTAATGGTTAGCATATTATTTTAGATCAACTGGTAACTGCCAATAAGGCGTTAATACTTGTCCATTTCCAAACAGACAGGTAAACGGATGCGCATTATTCTGAAGCTTTACCCATATGGGTACACCAAACATATCTGTGTTACCGATTTTTCCATTGCAGAATAAAAAGGAGTGTTTTCAATGGCTATAGAGAAAAGTTATTACATGACACAAGAGGGGAAAGAGAAGTTAGAAGAGGAATTACATTATTTAAAAACGGAAAGAAGACAAGAGGTTGTCGAAAGGATCAAAGTAGCACGAGGTTTTGGCGATCTGTCGGAGAACTCTGAATATGACGCCGCGAAGGATGAGCAAGCATTTGTTGAATCCCGGATTACCCAGGTGGAAAAAATGATCCGTAATGCTGTAATTATTGAAAATGATAATGACAATCCGAATATCGTTTCATTAGGGAAATCTGTTACGTTTGTTGAATTGCCGAATGGCGAAGAAGAAACATACCAAATTGTTGGAAGTGCTGAAGCAGACCCGTTTGAAGGAAAAATTTCCAATGATTCGCCAATGGCAAAAAGCCTGCTTGGACACGAAATTGGCACAGAAGTTACCGTCTCAACCCCTGGAGGCGACATTCAGGTTAAGATTACTAAAGTTGAATAGGTGGAATATACAAAAGCGGGACAGCCCCGCTTTTCTTAAATTATCATATAAATTTCTCATACAAAATATGATATGATAGTAGGGATAAGTGTGGGAGGTTGAGTTTTTGGTTAACAGTAATAAATATTCACGGGTTAATAAATTTGAAAAACGGCGAAAAAATACGAAGCTGCTGTCCATTATGCTGGTCATTGGGGCATTATTAGTAATTGTGCTGATCGGCACGTTTATTTTTGGTGGCAACGATGAAGCGGAAGAGCCAAATGACAAGACTAATCAAACAAATGAGGAACAAGCGGACAAGCCTGGTGATAGCAGTGCAGATGATGAATCGAATACCGAGGAACAAAATCAGTCTGACGATGAGGAATCGGCTGCAGATGATTCAAATGAAAACGACTCGGATAATCAAAATGTTGAAACAGAACAAGTTGAAACGGATGATGAAAACGTAGTAAAAGCTTATACAGGTAATTGGCAGCCAATTGGCACGGAACAACAGGGTCCACATACAACAAATTATAATGAAGGAACTCAGGATCGAGCGGAGATGGAAGAAGCGGCCAGAGTAGCAACAGGTCTGGAAGAAGGAAATATGACGACATGGTGGCTGGAACGCGGTGGTGAACAGCAAGTCATTGCTACCGTTTCTGATAACGACGAAACGAAAACGTACCGTGTATATTTAACATGGGTTGATAATGAGGGCTGGCAGCCGACAAAGGTTGAAGAGTTAAAAGAAAATGATCAAAAACACCGATTTCAGTAAGCAGGAATCACCATTTTAAGCTTTGTTAAGTGGACATAATTAAAAAAACAGCCGACGATTAATAGGAGGTGTCCTGGTGACAATTGGTATCATCGGAGCAATGGAGGAAGAAATTGCGATTTTGCTGGGAAATATGGAGGATCAGAAAGAAATAACAGTTGCCAATTGCTTATTTATCGAAGGAAAATTATGTGGCAAAGACGTTGTTTTATTGAAGTCAGGAATTGGTAAGGTTAACGCTGCAATGGCGACTACCATTATGCATGAGCGCTTTCAGCCATCACATGTGATTAATACCGGATCGGCTGGTGGGTTTGCCAGTGATTTGGAAGTTGGTAACGTTGTTATTTCAACTCAGGTAGTACATCATGATGTTGATGTAACGGCATTTGACTATGCATATGGACAGGTTCCGGGGATGCCAGCGATGTTTGCTGCAGATACTGGATTGATCACATTAGCTGTAAAAGCAATGAATGACTTGGATATAAAAGCAAAAACGGGGATTATCGCGACTGGAGATTCATTCATGGACGATCCTGAGCGTGTTGCATTTGTAAATAAAAAATTTCCAACTATGATTGCTGCTGAAATGGAAGCCGCTGCAGTAGCACAGGTTTGTCATCAATATAAAAAACCATTTGTTATTATCCGGGCGTTATCAGATATTGCCGGAAAACAATCATCCATTTCTTTTGATGCTTTTTTGGAACAAGCTGCAAAGCATGCATCTAAATTAGTCATGATGATGGTTAGCCAGTTATAACGCAATCCATGATTTACCTCCCTTGTTCCCTATTAATCTATGTTATGATGCATAATAGAGGATGTTCAAGAATGCACCAATTGATAAGCGGTGACTTTTGAAAGGATAGGGTATAAAAACCGGCAGGTAGTAAATATTTAAATCGGCTACCTCGCCGATTTCTTTCAATCCGACCTCTGGCTTCTGACATCCAGAAAGACGCGTCAGTGTTTTTCTTACACGTACTAATAGGGAAGGGGAATGTATGATGGATCCTAAAATGAAAGAACTTGAAATAAAACTAAAAGACTATCGACGGTTTATTATGACACTGCTGATCGTAAGTATTTATTTATATATGGGTTCGGTAATGGATACGTATATTCAATCAAAAGGTGATGGTGCGATTTTAACCGGACTTTCCTTTGCAATGACAGCAGCCGCAACATTATTTGTTTTAAAATATCGAAAGCTGAAATTACAATTAGAGGATAATAAGCGCGTATGATTTTATGATCAACGCGCTTATATTATCGTCTTGAAGTTACAGCCAGGTGAGCTGTGGTACAAGCTCTGGCGAGAAAGAGATAGTCTGCGCAAAGTGGATGTGGAAGACTCTTTTATCCACGTCGTTCATTGCGGAAATATTCATGAAAGACTTTCATTAAGGCCCTCTTTTCAATCCGTGATACATAACTCCTCGATATATTTAATTTTTTTGCTATTTCCCTTTGCGTTAGTTCCTTATAGTCGTTAAGCCCATACCGATAAATGATCACTTCTTTTTCTCGGCCGGTGAGGATAGACAAGTAATCTTTCATTTTGTCAATCTCCATATTTAATTGAATATATTCAATAACGTCAGTATTTTCAGCTTCTAAAATGTCGATTAAGCTTATTTCATTTCCTTCTTTATCCTGGCCAATAGGATCGTGTAATGACACATCTTTTTTCACCTTTTTCAAAGCACGTAAATGCATCAAGATTTCATTCTCAATGCATCTCGCGGCATAGGTAGCAAGCTTTGTTCCCTTTTCTACAGAAAAACTTTCAATCCCTTTAATTAATCCAATTGTTCCGATTGAAATCAGATCCTCCATATCCTCGCCGGTATTTTCAAATTTCTTGACAATATGAGCAACCAGCCGTAAATTATGTTCAATTAATTTGTTTCTCGCATTTTCATCTCCATCTTGCATTTGTTTAATGTACTTCGCTTCGTCCTCTGGCGGAAGCGGTTGTGGAAAGGCATGATTTTTCACATAGGATACAAAAAATAGTGCCTCTTTAACAAGTAAAGCTAGCACACTCAGAATTCCTGACAAACACATGCACCTCCTAAAATGATGGCTGGGCTTTTGCCTATATAACATCCATATGAGGATTGCAGTTAAATAGTGTCTGTCCTTAAAGGAGAAAATTAAAAAGCGGCTTTCCAAAAAGCCGCTTACGATGTCCAGCTCCAGCGCTCAGCGGCTAGTGCAATATGGCCCAATTCACCAAACTACCTGCTTGGCAGGGCGAGAGTCCTCAAGCCGCTAAACGGACGCTTCCGCATTTCTTCACGAATGCTCCTTCTTAATTTGCTGGATAATTTCTTCATATGCATCATTTCGATTATGTGTAACTGGTTTTACCCCGTTATGGTGCGCAGCTCTTGATATCATATGTCCGGAAACCGGCGCCGTAATCAAGGTGAAAACAATCGCTAACAGCAGCTTGCCGCTGACAAGGGAATGGCTAACATACAGGAATATAAATGCTCCGATCAATATTCCGGCTATTCCGAGCGTTGATGCTTTTGTCGCTGCATGCAGGCGCGTATATACATCCGGAAACCGAATGACACCAATTGACCCTGACAGCATAAAAAAGGTGCCACTTAATAAAAGAAAAACGATAATAATATTTAAAATGATGTTAATCCACGTCTCGATCAATAATAACACCCTTCTCCAGATATTTGGCAATAGCCAGTGTTCCGATGAACAGCAGGATTCCAATTAACAATACAACATCATTCAATTTCGTTGTCACGATGATAACAGAAAGTAGTGCTGCAATCCCCATTAAATTAATTCCAATACCATCAAGAGCAACTGCCCGATCCGCATTGGACGGGCCAACCATAACCCGAATCAACAGCAAAAGCAGGGAAATAGATATGCCAATAGTACAGATAATTGCCGAGATGTTAACAAGCTTTTCGGTTATGTCCAGAAGGTTGTTCATCGTGTCACCTCCTTAATCGCCGTTTCAAATGTATCCTTAATGGACTTGATCGAGTCGTCAATTGTATCGATATCCATCGCATGTATATAAATATGGGAATGATCATTTGCAACCGCAACAGATAAGGTTCCTGGTGTTAACGTAATTAAATTTGCCAGGAGCGTAATTTCCCAATTGCTGTTTAGATCAATTGGCAATGCAAAAATGCCTGGTTCAAATTCGGGCTTTCGTTTATAGACCAATTTTACGATATCGATATTGGATGAAATCAGTTCCCTGATAAATAAAAGAACGAGCTTGCCGATTTTGTATAGCCGGTTCAAATAAAATGTATCGGGAACAAAACGGTTCAGCAACAGTAATAAAAGAATTCCCAGAATATAGCCTGCAATAAAACTTGTCGTGGAATAGGACTCACTTAGAAACATCCACATGAACGCGATAATAAAATTAATGACAATTTGAAAGGCCATCATCCACTACTCCTTTAAAACAGATTTTATATAAACTTCCGGATCAAGTAAATAGGTTGAAATCGATTCAATTGACGGATATATAAATTCAGCGCCTAAACCCAGAATAACAGAAAAGGCTAATAGGAATACAATTGGCCCAATTAATCCTTTTACAGGTTTTCTTTCAACAATAATAGACTCATCCTTTTTGCCCCAAAACCCGTTAATAAAGATTTTCATGATGGAATAAAGGATAAGTAGGCTTGAAAGCAAGGCCAAAATAACAATAGCTACTTCATTAGCCGACAATGCTCCTTTTAGTAACAGCAACTTGCCAATAAAACCACTGAATGGCGGTATTCCGGCGAGCACAAATGCGGAAACAAATACAAGCCAGCCAAGTAATGGATAATAGTGAATTAATCCGCTGAACTTGCGCAGATCCGATGTGCCTGCAACGTATGCAACTGTACCAACCAATAAGAACAGGGCACATTTTATTATCATATCGTGAACCAAATAATAAATAGAACCACTAATGCCATCTTGATTGAACACACCGATCCCCATCATAATAAACCCGATAGCTGGAATAATATTGTAGGCAACAATTAATTTTATATTCGAAGTTGACAAGGCGCCAATTATTCCGAATATCATGGATAAACCGGCTATCCAAATAAATGCCTGGTGGGTTAAATCCAGTTTATAGATGAAAATGAGCGAAAACACGCGCAGAATCGAATAGACTCCCACTTTTGTCAAGAGTGCACCAAACAGGGCAGAAATAACCGGGTTTGGCACAATATATGATTTTGGCATCCAATAATATAATGGAAACAGTGCTGCCTTCGTTGCAAAAACAAAGAAAAACAGAACCGCAATGGTTGTTAAAATACCTTTCTGATCAACATCCTGAACCCGCTCAGCAATATGAGCCATGTTTACTGTTCCAACGACCGAATAAAGAAAGGCAACAGATGTAACAAACAATACGGAAGAAAACAGATTAATCAATACATATTTAAGTGATTCACGCAATTGAACCTTTCCGCCCCCTAAAACGATCAGTGCATAGGAAGCCATTAATAATACTTCATAAAAGACAAATAAGTTAAATAAATCTCCTGTGATAAAGGCTCCGGATACCCCTGCAATTAACAAGAAGAAAAACGTATAAAAATAATGTGTTTCTTGCTTTAAATCCATGGAATGTGGAGTATAGAAAGCACATGCTGCAGCAATAATGTTTGTTGTTAACACAAGGGTTATTGCGAGCGGATCGGCAACTAGAACAATACCATATGGTGCTTTCCAGCCACCGGTTTCCAGGACAATCGTTCCATTGTGAAATACAAACCATGTAATGTAAGAGACAACACCAAGGTTAACCAGAATGAATACTCGGGTCAGCCAGCGTGCTGTGTTTACTTTATTATGGAAAAAAGCCAGAATTATCCCGGATATCAATGGGATGATGATTGGCAATACCGCTAAATTACTCATGTTCGTCACCCCTTAATTGTGCCATATCATCACTATTATTTTCATTAGCTGTCCGGTAAGCAAGAACTAATAGTAGACTTGTAACACCAAAGCTAATAACGATTGATGTCAAAATTAATGCTTGTGGTAAGGGATCAACATAATCCGAAATACCCTCCATTATGATTGGCGGCTGCCCGCGCTTTAATTTTCCCATGGTTAAAATAAATAAATGGGCGCCATGGGACAAGAGAGCAGTTCCAATAATTATGCGAAGTAACTGTTTTTGTAATAGGTTGTAAATTGCTGTTGCAAACAATATACCTGCCAAAATTAAGATGATAATTTCCACTTATTTTGCCCCCTTTTTCAGTTTGATGAGGCTATAGATAGCAAGTGCTGCTAAACCTAGTACGGTGATTTCAAATAGTGTATCAAAGCCACGCATATCGACCAGTATGACATTAACAATGTTGTGCCCACCGCCGAGTGGCTTAGATGTTTCGATAAAATAATCCGCAATCGAATCAAACCATTTGCTGCTGTGGGCGGAAATTCCAACTAATGTCAATAAAGCTCCAAAGCCGATCGAAATAATTAAATTAATCGTTTTCGTTCCAGCCGATTCATTACGTTTCCGTAATTTAGGCATATGATAGAAGCAAAGTAAAAACAAAACAACGGTAACAGTTTCGATTACGAGTTGCGTTAAAGCCAGGTCTGGTGCACGGTACAGGACAAAAAGAATGGCTACTCCATATCCGACAACGCCTAGAATTAATATCGCTGAAACATTGTTTTTTGCAACTATCGTTCCGAGTGCAGCAATCACCATAATCACCACTACAGAAACCTCAATCGCGGTCACATCGGCCAAATCATTAAATTGGATGTTGAAGCCGCCAGTTACAAGCATAACAATTGCCGTTACTACAAGCGTCGCCCCAATGATGATTGCGACGTACAGCCGTAATGATCCAGTCATATAAGATTGTGTTACATCTTTTGTCCAATCGTCCAGTTTATCCAATATGGCATTATACAATCTGTTTAAGCTTAATTTGCCAGGCAGGATATGATAAGCACCTGCCCATTTTTTTCGGGTCAAAACAAGTACAAGACCAAGTCCAACAACAATCAATGTCATTTGCAGTGGGGTGTAATTAAATCCATGCCAAAATGTAATATGTTTCTCAATCGATACACCTTTGATTGCTTCCGCAGCATGTGCCAGGAATGTTCCGTTTACGACATTTGGAAACAGACCGATTAAGATGACACCCAGTACAAGTATAATCGGAGAAACGAGCATGCCGAATGGTGCTTCATGTGGTTTTTTCGGCAGCTTGGCAAGGTCGGCTTTTCCTGCAAATGTTCCGAATAAGAAGTATAAGGAATAAACAAAAGTGAAAATACTTCCGAACACAGCAAGGTATGGAATTGCCTGTGCCAAAAGATCGGCAAATGTGCTGGCGCCTGCCAAATCAAGACTGGATTCAAAAAATAACTCTTTACTGTAAAAACCGTTTAAGAATGGCAATGGTATTCCTGCCATTGAGAACGTCCCAAACAAGGCGAGCGTGCCCGTGATTGGTAGAAATGTAATAAGTCCGCCAAGCTTACGAATGTCACGGGTTCCTGTTTCATGGTCAACGATACCCGCAACCATAAAAAGACTTCCTTTAAATGTTGCATGGTTTAAAATATGAAATACGGCAGCAAATACAGCGATTTCGGTACCAAATCCGAGCATTGCCATAATCATCCCCAACTGGCTGATCGTGGAAAATGCCAGGATTGCTTTCAAATCAGTTTGTCTTACAGCCATGTAGGAGCCCCAGCATAATGTCACAATCCCTACAAGACTAACAATAATGAAGAACCATTCATAGGTAGAGAAAACCGGTGAAAAACGCGCCACCAAAAATAGCCCTGCTTTTACCATCGTTGCTGAATGGAGATATGCACTAACTGGAGTCGGAGCTTCCATTGCATCCGGGAGCCAGATATGGAAAGGAAACTGTGCTGACTTTGTAAATGCGCCAAGCAAAATGAATCCTAAAATTAGTGGTAAATAAGTACTATTTAAGATTACATCTTTCTGTTCTATCATTGCTTGGATACTTGTTGTATCTGTAACGACTGTAAGCAGCACAAAACCACCAAACATGCTTAACCCGCCAAAAATAGTAATTAGCATCGATTTTAATGCCCCATAGCGGGACCGTTCGTTGAAGTGCCAGTAACCGATAAGCAAGAAGGAGGAAATTGATGTCAGCTCCCAAAATGTATACAGAACAAAAACATTATCGGATAAAACAACACCAAGCATGGCCGCCATAAACATTAACAAGTATACATAAAAATGCCCCAACCGCTCCGTTTTATTTAAATAATAAATCGAATATAAAACAACCAGAGCACCGATACCGCTTATTAACAAAGCAAATAAAAGGCTTAGCCCATCCAAATAAAAATCCAGGTTGATTCCAAGTGATGGTATCCATCTAAATGTTTGCCGGACTGGAGAAAAGTCATTGCCGACAAATTGGATAAAATAAAGAAAAATAATAAAAGGAATGAAAAACACAAAAACACCAGTATGTATTTTTTCTTTGATTTTGCTAAGTAATGGGATAAAACATGCAAGTATAAGTGGTATTAAAACTGTGAAAATCATCTAGTGGAAGTCCTCCTTTTCTAATTTAGCCTACCATCTAATTCTACACCGAAAGATACATTTGAGGATAGAAAAACCGTTGCGCGGGTGCGGCTAGTGGTTCCTGAATCAAGTCAAGCAGTAAGTAATCAGTAAGAAAATAGAACTGGGTCCTGTTTATGTATGGTATTCCAACGTTAGTTTATCATACTATCAGGTTCAGAAAAATAAAAAACCCCTATCATTCATAAAAATGACAAGAGTTAGCAAAAAGTTGCATATTATTCATGTTTTCATACTATTTATTAACTTGGACATTTTACTTTGTGCAGTAATGATCTTCTATGAATTTCCTGTTCAATTAAATGGATAAAATCAGGGCTTAAATTTAATTCATTTGCTTTGCGATAGGATTCCAGCAATAGCTCATCTGACAAATGCTCCATAAATACAGCCCTCCTGGTAAATTAGTAATACTTCCATTTTGAAGTTATTAATAATTTACCACGAATAATAGAGTTGGGCAAGGCGATAGTTATCTACAATCACCTGTAGATAACTTGTGCATAAAAGCAAAAAAGTATGCCTAAAATACCATTCTATAAATGTGGATAATGTTAGTAATGTTATCCACAAGGCGAAAAATGGAGGAATTTGTCGAACGGTTTTTGCAAGAAACTGTCTGAAATCAAGCATATCTTTAATAAATTGACATAAACATACAAAAATATTCAGAGAAGATGGAAAGAAGAACCCTTTTCGTTCCCCATTACACTTTCATATAACATAAACTAAGTGTATAATTTTTCTTTATTAATTCATTACCGAAAACGGCCATGTCCAGCTCCAGCGCCCAGCGGCTAGTGGACTTCCTTCACCTCCGTACGATAAGTCAACATCGGCTCGGGAGACGAAGGAAGGCCGACTAAGAACGGCCTTTGCGGCCAACGTCGGCATACCCCTTTTGCAGGGGCATGTTTCCTTTATCTCCTGCGGTTCAGTCCAGTCCATACGCCGCTAACCGGACGCTTCCGCTTTTCTTCTCTGGAAAGTTATTATAGGATTAAGGTATAATATAAACTTGCAGTAAGGGAATAGAGTAATGAGGTGTGACAGTTGCTGAAGAAGTTTTTACCGAATGAGCACGTGAAGAGTATATTTGATATTCATCCTGGCGTACTAAAGCAAAAAGGGATAAAGGGAATCATTACCGATTTGGATAATACGCTTGTCGCCTGGGATGTGAAAGACGCAACACCCGAAATTGTTCAATGGTTCAAATTGATGAAGGAACACGACATCAAGGTGACGATTATTTCGAATAATAACGAAGAACGAGTGAAAATTTTTTCAGAACCACTCGCTACACCATTCGTATATAGTGCCAGAAAACCGCTTGGACATGCATTTAAAACAGCTGCAAAGCAAATGAATTTAAAAAAAAATGAAATTGTTGTAGTCGGTGACCAGCTAATGACAGATGTTCTTGGTGGTAATTTTGCCGGATTTTATACGATATTAGTTGTGCCGATCGTCCAAACCGATGGAAAAATGACAAGGATAAACCGGAAAATTGAGCGACGTATCTTACATTATATGCGGAAAAAAGGAAAAATTACCTGGGAGGAATAGTAGTGGAAAAAATACGTTGTCAGGGCTGCGGCATTTCAATCCAAACGACAAGCCCGAAGAAACTAGGTTATACGCCGGAAACAGCATTACAAAAAGATACCACTTTATGCCAGCGTTGCTTTCGTTTAAAACATTATAATGAGGTACAACCGGTTTCGATTCGCGATGAGGACTTTTTAAATTTGGTTAGTCGAATCGGGGAAACAAGCGGACTTGTCGTTCACATTGTTGATATATTTGATGTTAGTGGAAGTCTTATTAAAAGCCTCCCACGGATTACTGGTAATAACCCGATCATTTTAGTTGGAAATAAAATGGATTTATTACCAAAGTCAACGAATCAAAGAAAACTTATCAAGTGGCTTCGGGCATCTGCAAAGGAAATGGGTATCATCGTAAAAGACGTTTTTCTGATTTCATCGGCAAAAGGCCATGGAATTGCCGAATTAACAGAGGCTATTGAGCATCATCGAGACGGGAAGGACGTTTATATTGTCGGAACAACGAATGTCGGGAAATCCACTTTTATCAACCGGTTAATCAATCGATCAACAGGTACGAATGATGTCATAACGACTTCCTACTTTCCTGGAACTACGCTTGGGTTTATTGAAATTCCGTTGGATGATACGGCTGTATTAATTGACACGCCAGGAATTGTCAACAAACAACAGATTGCCCATTACGTATCCAAGCATGATTTAAAGATCATTACGCCGAATAAGGAAATAAAACCGAGAATTTACCAGTTGAACAGTGGTCAGACCCTATTTTTCGGTGGCCTTGCCCGCTTAGACTATGTAAAAGGGGAAAAGCAATCATTTGTCTGTTATTTTGCCAATGGGTTACCGATTCACCGAACAAAAATGGACAACGCCGATACATTATACGTTGAGCATAAAGGTGAACTTCTATCACCACCAGATCAAGAGACGATGGAGAAACTGCCAGCACTTACGGAAACAACCTATCGTGTACAAGGTGACAAAACCGACATCGTCTTCCCGGGTCTAGGCTGGGTGAGTGTCGCGGGTCAGAAAACGACAGTAACGGCCCATAGTCCTAAAGGCGTTTCCGTTTCCATACGAAAATCATTGATTTAAAGGGGAAATCTAAATGAGTTTTCAATTTGCATTGATTGGTTATCCAATTCAGCATTCGTTATCACCATGGATTCATGAACAATTTTTAAAGAAAGCAGGATTAAGCGGCAGCTATTCCATTGTAGAAATAACACCCGACGAATCATTTGAACAAAGGTTAACTGACTTAAAAAGGGAACATATCAATGGCTTTAATGTAACAGTTCCTTATAAACAGAAAATTATTCCTTATTTAGATGACCTGGACGTTGAAGCAAGACGTATTGGTGCAGTTAATACGGTCGTTAGCCGAAACGGAAGATGGATCGGCTATAATACAGATGGCAAAGGATATACACGGTCATTAAAACAACATTATCCAGCTGTGTTTGCTGATAAAGATATAAAAATAGCGATCATTGGTGCTGGCGGGGCAGCGAGAGGGATTTATGATGCACTTGTAACAGCAGGGTTCCATTATGTTGATATTGCCAACCGTACGGTATCAAGTGCTGAAGCGATCACGGAATTGCAGCAGGATCAAACCAATACGGCGGTCTTATCATTAGCTGGCTTGGGGAACAAACTGGATCATTATGACGTGATTATTCAAACGACTTCAGTCGGAATGAAACCAAATCAGGATAAATCCATTATCCAGCTTGCTCCTTCTTTAAAAAAGGACAGTGTTGTGAGTGATATTATCTATCAGCCAATCACAACTGAATTCCTGAAACAAGCAAAAAACAGGGGAGCATACACCCATTATGGTCATACCATGCTCCTTTACCAGGCGCAATATGCATTTGAATTATGGACAATGAAGCATGTTCCAATCGATGATATGGAAAATCAATTACAGCAAATTCTGGAGGGAAGATAATATGTTGACCGGAAAGCAAAAACGCTATTTACGTTCAGAAGCGCATCATCTGAAACCGATTTTTCAGGTTGGCAAAGATGGTGTAAACGAAAATATGATTGAACAAATGAAAGAAGCATTGGAAAAAAGAGAATTAATAAAGGTAAGCGTTCTACAAAATTGTTTAGAAGACAAAGATGATGTCGCAGTAAAATTAGCAGAAGGTACGGAAGCAGAAATCGTTCAAATCATTGGGAACAACATTGTTTTGTACAAAGAGTCAGAAGAAAATAAACATATTCAACTACCTTAAAAAGACTGTTCAAAAAAGCCAAAACGATTAGCTGCCATTCCGGGCGCCTTATTTAAATTAATGCTTCCTGCGTATAACGTAAAGGAGTTTGTCATGAAACGTGTTGGAATTTTAGGAGGAACCTTTGACCCACCGCATTTGGGACATTTACTGATTGCGGAAGAAGTAAAAAATAAGCTTGCACTAGAGGAAGTCTGGTTTATTCCATCCAATGAACCACCACATAAGCATAAAGCCAGAACAAGTGCAAACAATCGGATTGCCATGCTTGAAAGAGCGATTGCATCGAATGATACATTTAAAATCGATACAATTGAAGTAGAGCGTTTAGGGAAATCATATACGTTTGATACAATGAAAGTATTGATTGATACCTATCCTGATACAACCTTTTATTTTATTATCGGTGCCGATATGGTCGAATATTTACCGAAGTGGGATCGGATCAATGAATTAATAAATATCGTGAAATTTGTCGGTGTGAGACGCACAGGATACCACTTGCAATCAGATTTTCCAATTATTGCATTAGATATTCCGATGATCGATGTATCCTCAACCCTAATCCGAGAGCGGATTAGCAGAAACCAGTCAACACGATATTTACTTCCGGAAGATGTGGAAAGTTATATTAAAGGGAAGCGATTATATGAACAGGAATGAATGGATTGCAGCCGTTAAACCTCATTTAACGGAACAGCGGTTCGAACATACATTGCGGGTTGCCCGAACAGCGGTTCAACTAGCAAAACGATTTCATGTCTCAGAAGAAAAAGCAGAACTCGCTGCTATTTTTCATGATTATGCAAAATTTCGTTCATTAGATGAAATGCGTCAGCTGATTTTGTCAAGTTCACTTCCGAATGATTTATTGCTTTATCATCATGAACTATGGCATGCGCCTGTTGGGGCGATTTTGGTACGTCAGGAGCAAGCCATTCACGATACGCAGGTGCTTGGTGCTATCCACTATCATACAACAGGGAAAGCACATATGAATAAACTGGAAATGATCGTACTGTTAGCCGATTATATCGAGCCAGGCAGATCGTTCCCTGGCTTAGAAGAAGTAAGGGAAGCGGCACAGGACGATTTAATCCGCAGCTGCTGGCTAACACTGCGAAATACCATTCAATTTTTAATGGGAAAAGGTTCACGTATTTATCCGGATACTTTTCATGCTTATAATGATTTGACGAAACAAATAAATGGAGGTTACTAATTTGAAAGACACCCTGGAAATTGTGCAAAATGTAGCAGAGGCTTGTGATGATAAACGAGCTGAAGATATTATAGCTTTAGATATGAAGAATGTTTCATTGGTGGCAGATTACTTTCTTATATGTCATGGGACGAACGAACGGCAAGTACAAGCGATTGCCCGGTCGATTAAAGATACGGTTGAGGAGGCCGGAATTACTGTCAAACGATTAGAAGGTTTTGAACAGGCACGTTGGATACTGGTCGATATCGGCGACATTGTATGCCATATTTTTCATAAAGATGAACGTAGTTATTATAATTTGGAACGTTTGTGGGGCGATGCTTCCCGTGTGAACCTTAGCTACGGACAGGAAGGGTAAACAATGGCATACAGACAAATGGCAAATTTTTACGACCAGTTGATGGATGATGCACCATACGATAAATGGCTTGAATTAACAATAGATGTTTTCCAGCAATCCGGTAAAACGATTCGGTATGTAGCGGATTTAGGCTGTGGTACAGGTCGAATCACAACAGGACTAGCCAAGCTGGGGTACAACATGACCGGAGTAGATTCTTCTGAAGAGATGTTAAGCTATGCCCAGCAGCATGCAATCAGTGAAGGTACTGAGATTCTCTGGATTCATCAGGACTTGCGGGAATTGGAAGGCATTAACGGTATGGATGCGGTTATCAGTTATTGCGATGTAATGAATTATATTACAACGGAAAAAGAGCTAAGGACGGTTTTTCGCCATACAGCAAAAGTGCTTCAAGCTGGAGGATTATTTCTTTTTGATGTGCACTCCCTATACCATGTGCAAAACGATTTAGCAAATATGACATTTTCAGAAGTTGATGAGGATGTTTCTTATATTTGGTTCTGTACGCCGGGTGAAGTAGAAGGAGAAATGCATCATGACTTAACCTTTTTCGTTGCAGATGCGAACGACAAGTATATTCGATTTGATGAATATCACCATCAGCGGACATTTCCGATTGATGTTTATAAAAAATTATTACACGAAGCCGGGTTTGAAATTCGCAATATATACGGTGATTTTTCCGTAAAACAGGATAGTATAGAGGAAAACACCGAGAGAATCTTCTTTATTGCTGAAAAAAGGGCAGGAAAATAGAATTTTTCTGCTTTTTATTTTGGTAGCAGGATTTTCAAGACTTTTGTCGAATAGAAAGAGTAAGAAGCTAGACCCTCATTTTTCTCCACACTACGCCGGGTTCGTAATACCAGTACCTTGATGTTCGCCGTTTCCGGTTATCGGAAACGGCGAACATCAACAATAAACCAGCGAACATCAACAATAAACCAGCGAACATCAACAATAAACCAGCGAACATCAACAATAAACCAGCGAACATCAACAATAAACCAGCGAACATCAACAATAAACCAGCGAACATCAACAATAAACCAGCGAACATCAACAATAAACCAGCGAACATCAACAATAAACCAGCGAACATCAACAATAAACCAGCGAACATCAACAATAAACCAGCGAACATCAAGGAAGGGAGATGTGATTTCATGCTGATTGAGGTCCTGAAAAAGGGCGCATTTTTTATTATAGTCGGGCTTGCACTGATTATTTTCTTTGTGATGAACAATGATGATCATAAAGCTGAATCCCCCGAAGATTTCACCCCTGTTACTGACTCCGAAAATAAAAAGAGCCAAACGAAAGAAACGGAAAATCAGCTAGTCATGGTTGATATAAAAGGAGAAGTTCTTCGTCCCGGTGTCTATGAAATTTCGGGTGATGCCAGGGTGAATGAAGTGATTGAACTGGCAGGAGGTTTTTCTAAAGAGGCTGATCAGACAATGGTAAATCTGGCACAAAAAGTACAAGATGAAATGGTTATTGCCATTCCAAAACTCGGTGAAGCACCTTCCAATACAACCGCCGCTTCAGGGCAAGCGGATGGAAACGGTAAGGTTAACCTGAACTATGCTACACAAGAAGAAATGGAAACACTAAATGGCATTGGTCCTTCCAAGGCACAGGCAATTATCCAATATCGTGAGGAAAATGGCTTTTTTCAGACTGTTGAAGATTTACTTAACGTTTCCGGAATTGGTGAGAAGACAGTTGAAAACCTCCGGGATGATATTCAAGTACCATAGTGGATTGACGAATCAGAACAGATGCATGTAAACTTAATTACAAGAGGATGTTCAAAAAGTCACCAAATGATAAGCGGCGAACTCTAGAGTTGGCAGTGAAGAATCTTCTGCTAAAACCGCCCACGTCAATCGCCAACAGCAGAAGTCAGCACTTCCTGTGCAAGCTCGGTGCCCGGGGCTCCGCCGCCTCGACCTCCAATGCCCAATTCGGCGACTTTTTGAACACGCACTACAAAAGAGATAAAAAAGGAGAATATTTTTATGGAGAGGATTTCCTGGGATCAATATTTTATGGCACAAAGTCATTTACTTGCGTTAAGAAGTACATGTACCCGATTGATGGTCGGTGCAACGATTGTCCGAGATAAACGAATTATAGCGGGCGGATATAATGGGAGTGTTTCGGGAAGTGTACATTGCATTGATGAAGGCTGTTACGTGATTGACGGACATTGTGTCAGAACGGTTCATGCAGAAGCGAACGCATTACTGCAGTGTGCGAAGTTTGGTGTGCCAACGGATGGTGCCGAATTATATGTCACACATTTTCCGTGCCTGCAATGCTGCAAGCAAATTATTCAAAGTGGAATCAAGTTCGTTTATTATGCTGCCGACTATAAAAATCATCCATATGCAGTTGAGCTGTTTAAAGAAGCAGGTGTACAAACCAAAAAAGTGGAATTAGCTTCTTTAACAATAGATGAAAATACGAATGAAAAGATAAATCTGGTGAAATCATTGCTCGATAATCTGGAACAGTCAGAGGCTGCTGGTCAGCTCAAAAAAGAAGCCAAGCGATTGTTTCACATTTAGATGACGTTTTGGTCTCCGGTTAGCATATGGGAAGCCATTTGCTAACTTTTTGAACACGTGTGAAAGGCAGGTGATGAATATACGTGAAGGGGTATTGGCATTTTCCGGCTATTTCAGTCGCAATTTGTGTTGTCGTAATTATTTTTCAAGACAAAAGCTTGATTACTGGTTTTATTTTATGGTTGCTAATGCTATATGTATTTAAACGGTTAGGGAAGATACCGATTATGGTTTCTTTAGTTCTGTTCTTTTTCTTTTATACCTTTATACCAGTTTTAACTCCTATTGAATCGCCCCCGGCGAGTGAAACTGCTACTTACTCCGGGACGATCGCCGGATCTATCAATAAAACACCAAAAAAAGTCGATTTCGTTCTCCAGGATGATTCCTCTAAAGCAAAACTTCTTGTTGTTTACTTTCCCGATAAAACAGATAATTTAATCGATAAGCATGTAAAAGATTGGAGGCACGGTGCAACATGTCAATTACATGGAAAACTTGAATTGCCTGATTCAAGTACAAACCCCGGTCAATTCGATTATCAGCGGTATTTACTGACGAAAGGGATAACGTATCAGGTAGTCCTTCATTCACCTGATGATATTTCCTGTACCGGCGCGACTAAAATGGCTCTGTTTTATGATATGCGTACGAAGCTAATCCAGTATATCCGGCACGAGGTAAGTCCGGAGACTGCCGCCTGGTTAACTGCATTAGTACTTGGGGATGATTCGTCCATTAATGAAGATACAATTACGTTATTTCAGCGCTGGGGATTGTCGCACATCTTGGCTATTTCCGGGCTGCATGTAGGGCTGATTGTGGCATTAGTATATTTTATGCTAATCAAATTGAATATCCTAACAAAGGAAAAAGCCCAATGGGTTATGCTTTTCTTCTTGCCGTTATATGCAATCATCGCTGGTGGAGAACCATCTGTATGGCGTGCATGTGTGATGGTTATGTTGTTTATCATCCTGCAGAAATTAAAACTTCGGTACAGTATAACAGATGCATTGAGTATTGTGTTTCTTTTATTAATTCTTTCAGATAAATACATTGTATATCACATCGGGTTTCAATTATCATTTTTGGTGACATTTGGTTTACTGTTATCAAGACGCTTGCTGCTTCAGACCGAATCTTCTCTTTATCAGCTCCTGTACATAAGTTTTGTTTCCCAAATGATGATTTTTCCACTACAGATTGCTTATTTTTATACTTTTCACCCATTATCGATTTTGCTGAATCTGATGGTGGTACCTTATTTTTCATTTTTTGTGATTCCATTTATGTTTTTAATGTTGGTGTTATTACCGATCTCAGGATTTTTTACAACGGTACTAGATACACTATTTAGCAAAATTCACACGATTTTCATCTTTGTTATGCAAGCAATTGATCACCATTTTTATTATCCGCTGACAGTAGGTTCGATATCCATTACAGGTGCGATACTGTACTTAGTCCTGTTTTTCGTATTCATGAAACAACTGCAGAAAAAGCGGTTATGGAGATCTTTTTCATATGGCTGTTTAATTACACTTTTTATCATTGGTACTACATTGAAGCCATATTTCAATCCTGCCGGTTCGGTAACGATGCTTGATATTGGCCAAGGGGATGCGTTTGTCATTGAACTGCCATACAGAAAAGGAGTTGTAATGGTAGATGCAGGTGCAAAGGTAAATTTCGGAGACGAAAAATTATCCGATAAAAATTATCGGCAAATCATTAAACCCTATTTATTATCCCGAGGAATCAGCAAAATTGATGCCATCTTCCTGTCTCATGAAGATATTGACCATGTTGGCAGTGTCCCATTTATGATCGAGGATATAGATGTTGGAAAAGTAATTATTAGTGAGTATTTTCCATTACCCGATAACCTGAGGATAGATTGGAAAAGAAACGGAACTGAAATAAAGCAACTTGAACAAGGTCAGACGATTACCATTGGCAATCAGGTATTTTCCGTTGTTTCCCCTGTCGTGAATCGTAATTCAGCAAACGCCAATTCACTTGTACTGTATACGGAACTGGGTGGATTATCGTGGCTTTTTACCGGCGACATTGATGCGGATGTAGAACGGGATCTGATTGCTGAAAACGCTGATTTGACAGTTGATGTTTTAAAAGTAGCCCATCATGGTAGCAAAACATCAACCGAGCAAAGCTTTCTGAAAAGTATTGATCCAACGTATGGGCTGATATCTGTAGGGCGCAACAATTCATATGGCCATCCCGCTGAAGAAGTTTTGCAGCGAATGGAAACAGCAGGTGTTTTTCTGTTTAGAACTGACTCGGATGGTGCGGTTACGTTTCGTTTTAAGGATAATCGAGGCACATTTTTTAAGTACCTGCCATAAGTTATTGTAAAAACATAACGGGATTTTTCAAACAAAAATAAAGGCGCTGGAGCCGGACGTGACCTACTCTGGAATAAGCAGAATAGAGCCTAGACTTTTATACTTTCTTATCCAAAAACAAAGAGACGGTTACGACCAGCCTCTTTGCTTTTGGAACATATTCTAAGTATACAGAAAGCTTTACGATCCGGCGACACTAATTACTACACCAATTACAAAAATTAGGACAAAGAATACAAACGAGAATCCAAATCCCTTTATAGAGTCGACTACATCATTATTTTTTGACTGGACGTCATTTTCGAATTCGTTCACATCTACCCCTCCTGTATTATTTTTAGTATAAAGGAATTACAGAAAAAAATCCACTTTTGTTTGGAACAAGCACAAAATTTGCGTCTCCATTTCTAGAAAGAGTTAACATCTATACTTTTGTGTTGAATGGTCATTCTATAGGTAAGAGCAAACATCGTTTAAAGCACAGTTTTCCCGGGGCTGTGATTTAAGCGTTTATATAGATCCTGACAGGGAATTGCCTTGATGAGCAATTCCCTTTATTTTTACAAAATTTACGTATGTGAATAATTTGATTATCATAATGGGCCACGCTCAGGGTCGTCACGGCTAGTGTGCTTGCTTTCGTGGCTTGAATTGCGATAATATATACATAATTGGAGTGAACTACATGGGATATATGGACGTTTTAAAACAGGTGAAGGACAAGCAAATTTCACCAATATATTTATTATATGGATCTGATTCTTATTTTATACAAAATTTTAAAAAGCATATTACAAAGGCTGTCCTGCCAGATGATGATGTTGAAAATCTGGTTTCATATGATCTGGAAGAGACACCGATACAGGAGGTTATAACGGACGCCGAAACATACCCTTTTTTTGGAGAAAAGAAGTTAATTATTGTTAACAATCCAGTATTCCTAAAAGCGAAACCGGATAAATTGCCGTTCGAACATGATTTAGTGGTATTACAGCAATATCTGGAAACACCAGCAGACTATTCAGTAGTTGTCTTTATTGCCCAGTATGAAAAAATTGATGAACGTAAGAAAATAAGTAAATTATTAAAAAAGAATGGGGCAGTAGCTAATTGCAGCCCAATAAAAGAACAGGATGTCAGCAAATGGATTAACGATCAAGCAAATCAGTTAAAGATCGTAATTGAGCAGGATGCATACGAAATTCTGGAAGGAGAAATTTCCACGAATCTTTATTTGCTTAAAAATGAGCTGGCGAAATTAGCTTTATATGTTGGAGAAGGCGGAACAATCACAAGGGAAATAGCTGAAAGATTAATTTCCCATACATCGAACAGTTCATCATTGCGACTTGTGGACGCTGTGATGGAACGTGATATCTATAAAGCGATGACCATTTATAAGGATCTGGAAAAAATGAAGGAAGAACCAATTGCACTCGTTGCACTTTTAGCTTTTCAATTTCGCACCATTTATCGGGTTAAACTGTTGAAACAAAAAGGGTATACTCAATTTCAAATGCAGAAACAGCTGGGAGTTCATCCGTATGTGATAAAGATTGCTTCCAGTCGTGAAGACAAGTTCAGCCATGGTGCATTGCAGTCTATAATAAATCAACTAACAGAGGCCGACACTGCGATGAAACAAGGGAAGATGGAGAAAGAGCTTGCGTTTGAATTATTATTATTCGAACTAATCCAAACAAGATAATAAAGAACAAAGGCGGAAGCGGCCGTTATATACTTTTTTTGGCTGGGAAAGAACAAAGGCGCAAGCGCCCGTTTAGCGGCGTATGTGCTGCGCCCTGCCAAGCAGGGTGGTTCGGTGTTGCCGCGCAAAGCGGCGGTTTTAACCGAACATTCCTACCGTAGGAGATAAAGGAAAAATGCCCCTTCAAAAGGGGTAGACGTGAGTTGGACGCAAAGTCCGCTTTTAGTCGGCCTTCCTTCTTACCCGAGTCGATGTTGACTTATCGTACGGAGG